>CANCGU010000121.1 GCA_947377705.1 Comamonadaceae bacterium | reverse complement strand
CGCCATATGGAGCCGTTGAGTCCAAGTGACATGGCTGCCTTGCGTGCGTTTGCTGAGAAATACCACGTTCAATGGTGGTTGCAGTCCAAAGGTCCAGACACCGTGTGTTTGATGGATGGTGCCTTGGGTGAAACACTGTCTTACGCTTTGCCGGAATTTGGCATCACCATGCCGTTCAAACCCACTGACTTCACGCAAGTCAATCCTCACATCAACCGGGTGCTGGTCACGCGTGCGTTACGTCTGTTGGATGTGCGGCCCCAGGAGCGGGTGATTGATTGGTTCTGCGGTTTGGGGAACTTCACCTTGCCCCTGGCCACGCTGGCACGCGAGGTGTTGGGCATTGAGGGTAGCGAGGCTTTGGTGGCTCGCTCAGGCGAAAACTATGTGTTCAACCAAGCCAACCGTGATAAACCTCTGGCTCCCACTCGCTTTGTGGCGCGTAATCTGTTTGAAATGACGCCTGAGTTGCTGCTTCAAGACGGCTCGGCAGACAAGTGGCTGGTGGACCCCCCTCGTGAAGGTGCGTTCTCGTTGGTGCAGGCCTTGGCTGAGATGCATCAGCAGCCCGAACAGTGTCAAGGCTGGATACCGCCAAAGCGCATTGTGTATGTGAGTTGCAATCCCGCTACTTTGGCGCGCGATGCTGGCGTGTTGGTCAGCGCAGCGGGCTATCGCATGTCGTTTGCTGGCGCGGTCAATATGTTTCCGCACACGGCGCACCTCGAGAGCATGGCGGTATTTGATTTGGCCTGACTTTGATAGACGTAAAAAGGGACCGTTAGGTCCCTTTTTTGTGGAGGAGGTGAAGCGCTTATTCGCGCTCGCCACCAAAAATGCCAAGCAAGGCCAGCAAGCTTTGGAACACGTTGATGATGTCTAAGTACAGCGTCAGCGTGGCACTGATGTAGTTGGTTTCGCCGCCGTCCATCACTTGCTTCAAGTCATACAACATGAAGGCGCTGAAGATGGCCATGGACAACATGGAAATCACCATCATGCCAGCAGATGAACCGACGAACACGTTGATGATGCTGCCAACCATCAAGACCACTGCGCCGACCATGAGCCATTTGCCCATGCCCGACAAGTCGCGCTTGATGACGGTGGCCAAGCTGGCCATCACAAAAAACACGCCTGCTGTGCCTGCAAATGCAGTCATCACCAGTTCAGAGCCGTTTTTGAAACCCAAGACCATGGCAATCATGCGCGAGAGCATCAGGCCCATGAAGAAGGTAAAGCCCAGCAACACGTAAACGCCAGTAGCGCTTTCTTTGGTGCGCTCAATGGCGTAGATAAAGCCAAAGGCACCGGCCATCATCAAGATCATGCCCATCACGCCAGAGATGGCGTAGCTGATACCGGTGGCCACGCCAACCCATGCACCCAAGACGGTGGGCAGCATGCTCAATGCGAGCAACCAATAGGTATTGCGCACCACGCGGTTGCGTTCTTGCGTGGGCAAGACATAGTAGTCAACGTTTTGAATGTGTTCATTCATGTTTAGCTCTCCAGATAAAACCTGATGATTCAGATGAGGCGCATTCTAGAGGTTTCAAGGGGGAGAGGGCTATCGCTTACTTTTATTGAGGTTTCTTTTGTGTTTGGGTGGGGTAGTGGGCTCTAGAGAGTCGGTATGCTTAGCGTTTTCTTACTTTTCAAACTCGCTTCACATGAAAACCAAACACTTTCTCGAATCCGCAGATGTCAAAGCCATTGCCGCAGCCGCTGAGGCGGAAGCTTTGAAAAATAACTGGCATGTGACCATCGCCATCGTGGACGACGGCGGTCATTTGTTGTCGCTGCAACGTTTGGACGGTGCTGCACCTGTTTCTTCACACATCGCCCCTGCCAAAGCGCACACGGCGGCGTTGGGTCGCCGCGAAAGCAAGATTTACGAAGACGTCATCAACGGCGGCCGTACTTCTTTCTTGAGCGCGCCTGAAATCAAAGGCATGCTCGAAGGCGGTGTGCCGATCATGAAGGATGGCCAATGCATTGGCGCTGTTGGTGTGAGCGGCGTCAAGTCCAACGAAGACGCGCAGATTGCCAAGGCTGGCATTGCCGCCATCGGTCTGTAAACCTCCGGTATTTCAAAACAAAAGCCCCGCAGTGATCAGAAGCTGCGGGGCTTTTTCGTGGGCACTGACGTTTAGTAAATCAAATGCTCGGGGCTAATCTCTTGCAAGATGGTGGTGGCAATTTCTTCAATGCTTTTGTGGGTGGTGGAGAGCCAGCGAATACCCGCGCGACGCATCATGGCCTCGGCCTCGGCGACCTCATGGCGGCAATTGGCCAAGCTGGCGTATTTGGAGTCCGGGCGGCGTTCGTTGCGAATTTCGCTGAGGCGCTCAGGTTGAATGGTCAGGCCAAAGATTTTCTTTTTGTGTGGCATCAGGGCCGGCGGCAACTGGCGGCGTTCAAAGTCTTCAGGAATGAGCGGGTAGTTCGAGGCCTTCAAACCATGCTGCATCGCTAAGTAAAGGCTGGTCGGTGTTTTGCCGCTGCGGCTTACCCCCACCAAAATGACATCGGATAGTTCCAAATCGCGGTTGAGCTGGCCATCGTCATGCGCTAGGCTGAAATTGATGGCTTCAATGCGGTCACGGTATTCCTTGCTTTTGCTGGCGTCCGAGAAGCGACCCACGCGGTGGTTGGACTTGATGCCCAGCTCCTGCTCCAATGGGTTCACAAACGTGCCGAACATGTCCATCAGCATGGTTTTGCCCTTGCAACCGTCCAAGATGACGTTCAACACCTCCATATTCACCAAAGTGGTGAACACAATGGGCTTGCGCGCTTCTACCTCGCCTGTGTGCAGAATTTGACGCACCGCTTGGTGGGCTTTGTCCACCGAATCCACGAATGGAATGCGAATGTGGCGAAACTTCACCTCGAACTGCGCCAAGATGGCGTTGCCGAAGGTTTCAGCGGTGATGCCGGTGCCGTCAGACACAAAAAAAACGGTGGGGTTTGGCATGAAAAACTTTCAATATCAATCACGGTGTTGGGCGGGGATGGCGCCTGATCGGCCACCTACAATGCTGCATTATCCAAATTTCGCTACGCAGACTGTTCGACCCATTCAAAAAAATACAAAGTCGCCGCGCTGCATGGCCGCACCCGTTTTAACTTTTGGAGCTTGTCTATGACTGCACTTTTCAGCCCTACCGCCTTGGTGGTGCCCTTTGAAAAACTTCGGATGACCGACGTCGAGTCGGTGGGCGGTAAAAACGCCAGCCTCGGTGAAATGATTTCACAACTGCCCACGGGCGTTCGCGTCCCCACAGGCTTTGCCACCACAGCCCATGCCTTCCGTGAGTTCTTGGCCTACGACGGCTTGGTTGACAAAATCAACGCCCGTTTGGATAAGCTCGATACCGAAGACGTGCGTGCCTTGGCCGAAGCTGGCGCTGAAATTCGCGCCATGGTGGAAGCTCAGCCTTTCCCTGCCGACTTACAAAAAGCCATTGCTGAAGCCTTTGCCACTTTGTCTGAAGGTAATGCTGCCGCTACGTTTGCGGTGCGTTCATCGGCCACCGCTGAAGACTTGCCTGACGCCTCGTTCGCGGGCCAACAAGAAACCTTTTTGAACGTGCACGGCATTGACGAGGTGCTGCACAAGATGAAAGAAGTGTTTGCCTCGTTGTACAACGACCGCGCCATCAGCTACCGCGTACACAAGGGCTTTGCCCACGCCGATGTGGCTTTGTCAGCAGGCGTGCAACGCATGGTGCGTTCTGACACAGGCGCTGCGGGTGTGATGTTCACCATCGACACCGAATCTGGATTTGAAGATGTGGTGTTCATCACCTCAAGCTACGGCCTCGGTGAAACCGTGGTGCAGGGCGCTGTGAACCCTGACGAGTTCTATGTGCATAAGCCAACTTTGAAAGCTGGCAAGCGTGCTGTGATTCGCCGCAACTTGGGCTCCAAGCTCATTGAAATGGTGTTCTCCACAGCGGAAGAGAAAAAAGCCACAGGCAAATTGGTCAAGACCATTGATGTGCCCACGGAGTTGCGCAACCGCTACTCATTGACCGACGCCGATGTCGAGCAATTGGCCCATTACGCCATGGTGATTGAGGCCCATTACGGCCGTCCTATGGACATCGAATGGGGCAAGGATGGCACAGACGGGTTGCTCTACATTTTGCAGGCTCGTCCTGAGACCGTGAAGAGCCAAGCCAAGGGCCAATCTGAGTTCCGCTACAAGCTCAAAGGCCACAGCACGGTGTTGGCCGAAGGCCGCGCGATTGGCCAAAAAATTGGCACCGGCCCTGTGCGCTTGGTGCACAACATCAGCGAGATGGACAAGGTCCAGCCCGGCGATGTGTTGGTGACCGATATGACCGACCCCAACTGGGAACCCGTGATGAAGCGCGCCAGCGCCATCGTGACCAACCGTGGTGGTCGTACTTGCCACGCCGCGATCATCGCGCGTGAGTTGGGCATTCCAGCGGTGGTCGGTTGCGGTGATGCCACTGAGCGCTTGAAAGACGGCACGCTCGTGACCGTGAGCTGTTCAGAGGGCGACACGGGCATGATTTATGACGGTTTGTTAGAGACCGAAGTGACCGAAGTGCAACGCGGCGAAATGCCCAAAATCAAAACCAAGATCATGATGAACGTGGGCAACCCACAGTTGGCGTTTGACTTCTGCCAGTTGCCCAACGAAGGCGTGGGCTTGGCCCGCTTGGAATTCATCATCAACAACAACATTGGCGTGCACCCCAAGGCGATTCTTGACTATCCCAATGTGGATGCGGATTTGAAGAAGGCGGTGGAGTCTGTGGCCCGTGGCCATGCGTCACCGCGTGCGTTCTACGTCGACAAAGTGGCCGAAGGCATTGCCACCATTGCGGCGGCTTTCTACCCCAAGCCGGTCATTGTGCGACTGTCGGATTTCAAGTCCAACGAATACCGCAAACTCATCGGTGGCAGCCGTTACGAGCCCGAGGAAGAGAACCCAATGTTGGGCTTCCGTGGTGCAGCGCGCTACATCAGCGAAGACTTCGGTGAAGCGTTTGCGATGGAGTGTGAAGCCATGCGTCGCGTGCGTGAAGACATGGGCCTGACCAACGTGCAAGTCATGGTGCCTTTTGTGCGTACCTTGGGACAGGCCGAGCGCGTCACCAACCTGTTGGCCGAGCACGGCTTGAAGCGCGGCGAGAACGACCTCAAGGTCATCATGATGTGCGAAGTGCCTAGCAACGCCATCCTTGCCGATGATTTTTTGAAGTTCTTCGACGGCTTCTCCATTGGCTCTAACGACTTGACCCAACTCACCTTGGGCCTGGACCGTGACTCTGGCTTGGAGTTGTTGGCGGCTGACTTTGACGAGCGCGACCCTGCTGTGAAAGCGTTGCTCAGCAAAGCGATTGCTGCTTGTTTGGCGCAAGGCAAGTACGTGGGCATCTGCGGTCAAGGCCCCAGCGACCATGCTGACTTCGCGCACTGGTTGGCCGACGAGGGCATCAGCTCAATCTCGCTCAACCCAGACAGCGTGATCGACACTTGGAAGTCATTGGCCAAGTAACACAACCTTGATGCAGCAGCCCCTCACAGCCTCTGAATCAGAGGCGCCGCATCCCCCCACGATTGAAGTCACGGCTTTGCCGAGGCGGGCGTTGTGGGGTGTGGTGGGCTTGGTGGTCTTGACCGTGGGCTCTTTGGGCTTAGCGTGGCTTTTGCCTGACATGACCTTGCTGCATTTTTTGTGGGTGGCCCAAGCGGTTCCCGTTTTGTACTTGCTCTTGACATGGTGGGGAACGCAGCCCTCACGTTCTGATGTTGATGCGTCTTAAGTCTTGGCGATGGCGTTTGTTATTGCTCAGCTTTGCTGGGTTGGTTGTGCTGACGCTGTTGCTTTTGCTAGCCGACTTAGCGGGCGTGCCCAAAGGGGTTGTGAACGGTTTTTTCTTGGTGGTGTCCATCATCGGTTATGCGTTGGTGGGCATGTTTTGTCGCACCACGATCCCTGAAGAATATTTTGTGGCGGGTCGCACGATCAGTGCGCCGATGAACGGCATGGCCACGGCCGCCGATTGGCTTTCTGCGGCATCCTTCATTGGTCTGACGGGGCTGTTGCTCTCGGATGGGTTTGTCGGCGATGGTCAGCATCCAGGTGGCTTGGCTTACTTGCTGGGTTGGACGGGCGGGTTTTGCTTGCTAGGGTGTTTGTTTGCTGCCAAGCTCAATCTGTCCCAAGCGATCACTATTCCAGATTTTTTGGGGCAACGCTTTGACAGTGCTGCCGTGCGCTGGTTGGCTGCGGGGGGTGCGATTTTGTGCTCTAGCGTTTACTTGGTGGCGCAAATTTATGGCATCGGCTTGGTGGCATCCATGCTCTCGGGATTGACCTTTGAATTAGGGGTCTTCTTGGCACTGGGAGGCGTTTTGCTGTGTTCATTTCTGGGTGGTATGCGTGCAGTCACCTGGACTCAAGGCGTGCAGTGTGTGGTCATCGTGGTCTCCATGGTGGTGTTGGCCATGGCGGTGTCATTCAAAACACAAGGGCATCCGTTTGTCACGGTCGCGGCCATTCAGTCGTTGCCGCACATTCAGCAACGTGCGAAGCAGATTGAAACCGACCCTGCGGAGCTGGCTACCCGTGACGTCATCAGCCTGCGCATGAGCAACTTGGACGTCAAGATAGCAGAGCCTGTTTATGCGCGTGAGGTCGAGCGTCAAATTGTGGCGAAGCAAGTTGCGCGGGCAAAGGCTGAAAACGCCTCGTTGCGTGAAATTCAAAAGTTAGAAGCAAATCCAGCGTGGCGAAAATCCTCAATGGATGGGCTGGTCAGTGCCTGGCAAGCAGAGCGAGAAGTGCTGGCGCAGGCGATTGACCGACCTGTTGGCTTCCAAAAGCCTTATTTGGAAGGCTGGAACGCAGGTTGGAAGAACAGTCTCGCGTTGATTTTTTGTTTGATGTTGGGTACGGCTGCTTTGCCGCACATCTTGGTGCGGTCTTACACAACGGCAACACCGGCTGACGCGCAGCGTTCGGTGGTCTGGGCTTTGGCATTCATCGTTGTGGTGTATTTGTGTGCTTCCTCTTTGGCCGTGTTGCTCAAATCATTTGTATTGACTGAATTGGTCGGCTCACATCTCGATCAACTGCCGGACTGGGCTGATCGTTTGAAATTACGCAAGCTCGCGTTGCTGAGCATTCAAGACTACAACCAAGATGGCATTGTTCAATTTGCGGACATCCGTTTGTTCAGTGATTACTTGGTGTTGGGCGTCCCTGATATGACGCATATTTCCCCCGTCTTTACGGGCTTGTTAGCAGCCGGGGCTTTAGCGGCGGCGCTGTCCACCGCCGATGGCCTGTTGCTAACGATTTCGAATGCTTTGGCGCAAGACCTGTATTTCCAAACGGCAGAGCCTCATGCGCCACCGTTACGACGGGTGATGCTGTCCAAAATTTTGCTAATGGTGGTGGCCTTGTTGGCCGCATGGTTTGCAACCAACCGCCCCGTGAGCATCTTGTTTTGGGTGACGTGTGCTTTCTCTTTGGCAGCTTCTACGTTTTTCCCAGTTCTGTTGCTGGGGATCTACTGGCGCGGCATGAACCGTGTGGGGGCTTTGTTGGCCATGATTTCGGGCCTGGCGATCAGCGCGTACTACATTGCGGCCAATCACCCTTGGGTGCAAATGCGTTTGCATTTGCAGGCCTCTGAGACCTTGTGGCTGGGTTTAGACCCGGTTTGTGCGGGTGTTTTCGGCGTTCCGGTGGGGCTGTTGTTCGGTTTTCTGGGTAGCAAGCTTTCTACCGCTAGAAATTGACTATAATCGTGGGCTTTTCCCTTGCTGCCAGCGTCAGACGCCGCAGGTAGCTTCATATCCACAAGGAGTGTCCATGCGTCATTACGAAATCATTTTGTTGATCCACCCGGATCAAAGCGAACAAGTTCCAGCCATGCTGGAGCGTTACAAAGGCATGATCACCTCGGGTGGTGGTGCTATTCATCGTACGGAAGACT
>CANCGU010000120.1 GCA_947377705.1 Comamonadaceae bacterium | reverse complement strand
GGGCCCTTTGCAGCCAAGACCTTGGGTGATTTTGGCGCTGACGTTATCAAGATTGAACCACCCGGAGCGGGGGATCCGCTGCGCAATTGGCGCATGCTGCAAGACGGCACATCGGTTTGGTGGCAAGTGCAATCACGCAACAAAAAATCGATTGCCTTGGACTTGCGTAACCCCGAGGGTCAAGCGATTGCACGACAGTTGATTGCGCAAGCTGATGTGTTGATCGAGAACTTTCGGCCCGGCACGATGGAGGGTTGGGGGATGGATTACGAATCTTTGTCGCGTGAAAACCCAGGCTTGGTGATGCTGCGTATTTCTGGCTACGGTCAGACGGGGCCGTATCGCGACTTACCTGGATTTGGTGCGATTGGTGAGGCGATGGGGGGCTTGCGTCACCTGACGGGTGAAGAGGGCCGAGTGCCTGTGCGGTGCGGCATTTCGATTGGTGATAGCTTGGCTGCTTTGCACGGCACGATTGGTATCTTGATGGCCATTTATCACCGCAAGGTCAATGGCGGGAAAGGACAAGTCATTGATGTCGCTTTGAACGAGGCCGTTTTCAATGTGATGGAAAGTTTGGTGCCAGAGTACAGCGCATTCGGCGCCATTCGCGAACCCGCTGGCTCCGCATTGCCAGGCATTGCGCCATCAAACGCATACCGTTGTGCGGATGGCGTCGTGTTGATTGCTGGTAATGGTGACAGTATTTTCAAACGGCTGATGGAGGTCATTGGCCGTGACGATTTAGGCAATGACCCCGCGTTGGGCAACAATGCGGGGCGCGTTGCTCGGGTGAAAGAGTTAGACGATGCGATTGAGCGATGGACGCGCACGCACAGCGTGACCGATGTTTTGTCGCTGCTTGGGGATGCCAAGGTGCCCGCAGGTCGGGTCTACACCGCGCAAGACATTGTGGAAGACCCTCACTACCAGGCGCGCGACATGATATTGACGCAAAAAACGCGTCAAGGTCATGAGATTCAGGTGCCCGGCATCGTGCCTAAATTGATGGGTACACCCGGGCAAGTACGCAGTGCCGCGCCGGATTTGGGTGATGACACCGATGCGGTGTTGATCGAGCTCGGATTGAGCGTTGAAGCGATTGCGCAATTGCGCGAGAAAAAGGTGGTTGCATGAGTTCTCAGGTATGGCAAGGTCAAAACAAACGCATTTATTTGCAAGAAGTGGGCACCCGTGATGGGCTGCAGGCAGAAAAAGTTTTTGTCCCTACCGAAAATAAAATCGGTCTGGTGAACGCCTTGTCAGACACGGGGTTAGCCAAAATTGAGGTCACGGCCTTTGTGTCGCCCAAAGCGATTCCGGCTTTGCGAGATGCAGAGCAAGTGTTGCGCGAAATCAAACGTGTCCCCGGTGTGGTCTACACCGCACTGGTGCCCAATGTGCGAGGGGCTGAACGTGCGGTTGAATCGCGGGCTGATGAATTGAATTTGGTCATGTCTGCAAGCGAGAGCCACAATCTGTCTAATTTGCGCATGACTCGACAACAATCCTTTACGGGCTTGGCCGAGGTGGTGAAAGCGGTGCAAACCACAGGCATTGCCATCAACGTGTCCTTGTCATGCGCTTTTGGTTGTCCCATGGAGGGTGATGTACCTCAAGCCGATGTGTTGGATTGGTGTCGTCGATATGTGGAAGAGTTGGGTGCGACAGGTGTGACTTTATGCGACACCACCGGCATGGCTTATCCGCCGCAGGTGGCCGAGTTGACAGCTTCTTTTAGAGCTCGCTGGCCTGAGACTGAATTGACGCTGCATTTCCACAATACGCGAGGCATGGGATTAGCCAACGTGTTGGCTGCGATCGATGCAGGGGCTGACCGGTTTGACGCGTCTTTTGGTGGCATCGGTGGCTGCCCCTATGCGCCGGGCGCATCGGGCAATGTGTGTACAGAAGAAATTGCACATGCCTTGGCCTTGATGGGTTACGACACGCAGATTGATTTACCTTTGCTGTTGGCGGCTGCACACCAGTTGCCAGCGTTGATTGGGCATGATGTGCCCAGTCAAATTCTCAAGGCGGGCCGTCGTCTTGACTTGCATCCACACCCCGCTGATTTTTCTTAAATTACGCTGCGCGCATCGTGGGATAGAGGTGTCTACGAATCCATTCGCCTTCTCTTTTATGCGTTGAATTTTCAGCCCTAGTGCGGGTGCTAATGGCAAGGCGCACAGGTGCGGCAAGATAGCTACACCGATGCTTAGCCGCACGCACACTACTGACAGTTATTTAAATTAGCTCACTCACTCACTCAGATGCCCGTAACCCCTTTCTTTGGAGGATGCAAGGCATCAGGTGTCAAGTCAAGTTTGTTACAGCGCATCTTTGCGGTAAGTGCTTAAATCTTTAAAGTCAGGAAGATTTGCAGGTGTTGTATTGGTTCAGATTTTCTATGCATGCACTTTAAATTAATTCGTTAACTCAACCGGAAATGTAGATGACAGCTCATCAGACGCAACAAAGACTCATCGAAGCGGGACTCATCATTGATCACTATGGCCTGGGTGATTTGACGCGAGGGCACGTCTCTATTCGTGTACCCGGAGATCCTGAGCACTTTTATATGAAGCCGCATAGTTTTGGCTTTGATGAAATCACGCCTGAAAACATGGTGTTGTGCAATCTGAATGGCGAGAAAGTGGGGGGGGATGGACGCAAACACAGCGAGGTGTACATTCACTCTGAAATTTATAAATCACGCCCCGATGTGAACAGCGTGATACATGCGCATCCCACCTACGCTGTTGCCTTTTCTGCCACAGGAAAAAACTTGCAACCGATTAGTCAACCTAGTGTTGCTTTTGCAGATGGGTTACCTTATTTTGATGAGGCCATTGATTTAATACGCACCCCAGAGTTGGGGGTGGGCGTGGCAAATTCTTTGGGTCACTGCAAGGCTGTATTGATGCGTAACCATGGTGTTTCAGTGGTGGGCTCTACGGTCGAGGAAGCCACGATTTTACTGATCATGCTAGAGAACGCTTGCCAAATTCAGTTGGCCGCGATGTCAGCCGGTGTCGGCGAGACTTTTGATGCAGCGCAAATTAAAAAACTGCATCACGACATTACTAGACCTGAGCAGTACACGATCAACTTTGACTACTTAATTAGAAAAATCAAAAGACTCCAACACACGAATTGAAAGGCTGGTCATGTCTTTTAAAAAATGGATTTTGGTTTGCCTATGGGGTGCTGTTTGCACCACGGTGCTGGCGCTGGACTACCCTCAGAAAACGGTTCGCTTAATTTCACCGATCCCGCCGGGCGGCGCACCCGATTTGATTGCGCGTGCAGTTGGTAATCGATTGGCTCAAATCTGGTTACAACCTGTGGTCGTTGAAAATAAGATTGGCTCTAATGGCCAGTTGGCAGCTGAGCATGTGGCGCGTGCTACGCCTGACGGTTATACCTTATTGGTGGGCATGGATAGCCTGTTTGTGATCAATCCCTACCTTTATAAACAAACAGCTTTTGATGCTAACAAGGAGCTGATTCCAATTGCTACTTTGGGCGCTAATCAGTTTGTGTTGGCTATTAATCCAGTAATTCCGGTTAAAAATTTCCCAGAATTTATTGAGTATGCAAAAAACGCTAAGCCCGCACTGGCTTACGCCTCTGGTGGAAATGGCAGTCAGCATCATTTGACAATGGAATTGCTGAAAGCCAAAGCCGACATGGATTTGCTGCATGTACCCTATAAAGGTGGTACGGCAGCCACCACTGCGACGATCGGCGGTGAAACGGTGGCGATGTTTTCCGGGACTTCTAATGCAGCTTTGATCAAAGCCGGTAAATTACGCGCGATCGCGGTGAGTGGGACTGTGCGCTCCAAACTTATGCCCGATATTCCAACCGTATCTGAGTATTACCCTGGCTTTGATAACACCATTTGGATTGGCTTGTTCGCCCCCCGTGGAACGCCCGAAAGCATTGTTCAACGTTTGCGTCGGGATGTGGCCAGGGTGTTGGTTTCTCCTGAACTGGTCGAGGCGTTTGCCAATGCGGGGGGTATCGAACCGATGCAGACTTCGGCTGACGACATGCAGCGACTTATGAAGCGTGATCAAGCCAAATACAGCAAGTTAATCGGAGAGCTTAAGCTCAGGATTGATTGACAGCGTAAAAACAAATGCTATTTCATCCCAACCGATTGAACTTGATGTGAGTTTTTTTGGCCTGTCACTTGTCTTTTTCAAAGCCAATCAACTTGGCCGTCGAAAGAATTTGTTCTCTTTCTTTTTTTAGACTTGCCGCAAACTCTGCGGGTGTTCCAAACACGGGGTCGATACCGCCCGTGATGATGCGATCCTTGGTTGTTGGGTTGCGACGTGATTCATTCGCAAGGCTTTGAGAGATTTTTTCAACTAGCGCTGGATTCATTTTGGCTGGGCCAAACAGACCATACCAAGTTGTGATGGATGCAGCCGAAAACCCCAGCTCAGCAACCGTGGGGACGTCTGGCAGTTGTGAGAAACGCTGAGGTGTGGTCACGGCTAAGGGGATAAGACGGCCAGACTTGATGTGCTGGATAACAGCGGGCGGTGTGGAATAGCCTAATTGAACCCGACCCGCCAACAAGTCAATCACAGCAGGCCCACTGCCTTTGTATGGGATATGCGTGAACTTCACACCGGCTTTGTTGGCAAACATCTCCATGGCGATGTGGGTCAGCCCACCGCTTCCGCCCGATCCGTAGTTCATTTCGTTGGGGTGTTCTTTGGCATAGGCAATCAGTTGGGTTGCTGAGCGTATGCCGGTCTGGCTGTTGGTCAATAACACCAACGGCGTTGAGGCAAGTAGCGTGATGGGCGTGAAGTCTTTGTTTTGATCAAACTGATATTTTTGAAGCAGTGTGGCATCTATGAATTGCGACACACTCATGAAGGCCAAGGTATAGCCGTCTGGCGTTGCTGAGTTGAGGGCATCGAGCCCAAGCATGCCCGAGGCGCCAGGTTTGTTATCAGGGATCACGGCTTGTTTCCAAGTCTCGTTGGCGATTTGTGCAAATATGCGTGCGGAGGTATCTGTCCCTGCTCCTGGAGAGGTTGGAATGATCCAACGTACAGGTTTTTTAGGCCAGTCGCTGATGGGTTGTGCCTGCGCGATGAGTCCTAAAAAGCAAAGCATTGCCAACACTGCGCTTTGCATCATCTGTTTTAATTTTGAGTCTTGCATGTGGTGTCTTTTTTGGGACTGCGTGGAAGAGTCGATCCGAATATGCTCCCCTCAATGTAACGAGGTTTAATAAGAATGAAAATCATTGAATGTCACCTATGGCGCAGTTAAGTCACTCAGAAACATTGAGATCAATGCTTGATCAAAGACGACTGGTACGTATGCCATGTGCTTATGATGGCTTGACTGCGCGTATTGCACAAAGTGTGGGTTTTGAAGCTGTGGCTTTCTCGGGCAACGCGGTTTCAGCCAGTTTGTTGGGCTTGCCCGATATCGGTGTGCTTACACTGACTGAAAATCTCGAACATGCAGGTCGTATTGCACGA
Source organism: Comamonadaceae bacterium (assembly GCA_947377705.1). The sequence continues at coordinate 2,481 of CANCGU010000120.1, read as the reverse complement.
GGTTTGAAAATTCCCATGATTTGTGACGCTGACACGGGCTACGGTGGTGTCATGAATGTCATGCGCACGGTACGTGAGTTTGAGGCCGCTGGTATTGCTGGTATCCACATCGAAGATCAGGTGACACCGAAGCGCTGTGGCCTGCTTCCCCAAGGGATTCCCGTGCTCAGCGAAGATGAGGCATGCCAAAAAATCAGGGCCGCTGTTCACGCGCGAACGGATCGAAATTTTTTAGTCATTGCCCGCACTGACGCAAAGTCTATGCATGGATTAGAAGATGCTGCAAAGCGCGCCTATTTTTACGCGCAAGCGGGTGCGGATGCTGTGCTGGTGATGGGGGCGAATACCCCAGAAGAGTTGCGCTATGTCGCTGACATTGCAAAGGCACCCTTGGTGGTGGTCGTGCAAGAAGCCGGTCCCACGGCGGAGCTCACCAATGAAACCCTCGAATCGGTGGGATGCGTATTTGCTTTGCACGCAGGGGTTGCACGCTATGCTGCCGTGAGAGCATTGAAGGATGCTTTCACGGCATTGCACCAAGATTCCAACACCCTAACAGTACGCGATCGAATGGCCAGTTTTGAGGAGTACAACCAAATCCTGGGAATGGATGAATGGCTTCAACTAGAGCGTCAGTTCAATGTGAATGAATAACCGGGCACGACACCATATGGGACTCACGCTTTTTGACAAAATTTGGAACGCACATTGTGTTGGCTTGCGCGAGGATGGTAGAGAGTTGCTGTACATCGATCGTCACATCGTTCACGATTTGCATGCGCCCCACGCCTTTAAAGAGCTGGGGCGCCAACAGCGCGAAGTTCGACGCAAAGACTTGACGATGGTTGTGCAAGACCACACTGTGCCGACGCGCGGTGACGTCACGACTATTTCTGAAAATATGTCAGCCTCCCAAGAGGCTTGTCGTCAGCACACAGTGTCTTTTATTGATCATCGTAGTCCGCAACATGGCATAAGCCATATTATTTCAGTGGAGCAGGGGTGGGCCTTGCCTGGGAAAACATTGGCTTGCCCCGACAGTCATGCCTCGACAGTTGGTGCATTGGGTTGTCTAGCCTTTGGTTGTGGCACAACGGAGTTGGTTCACATTTTGGCGACACAAACGATGGCATTGTCTAAGCCACAGCAGATGCGCATCCACATGACAGGGCAACTTCAGTCTGGCGTGAATGCCAAAGATGTTGCGCTCCATTTGATTCGAACCGTGGGCATCACGGCGGGCCGGGGCTACGCAGTGGAATACGCGGGCCCTGTCATTCGCGATATGGACCTTGAAGGGCGAATGACCTTATGCAACATGACCATCGAGTGGGGGGGGCGAACCTGTTTGATTGCGCCAGATGCCAAAACGGTAGCTTGGTATCAAGACCAGGCGGATACCATGCCTGCGCAAATATTGGCATTTGTCTCAGAACAATCGGGCCAACTGTATTCAGACCCTGATGCCAATTTCGATGTCGAGCTCACGGTGAACTGCGCAGCCATTCAACCGCAGATCACATGGGGCACAGACCCATCCCAAACGATTGGAATTCGTGAGGCTATTCCATTGCTCAATGAGGCGAGTCCAGATCAGCTTGCGCGTCAAACGCAAGCACTTGACTACATGGGGCTACAAGCTGGACAGTCTTTGAAAGGGCTTGCAGTGCAGCGTGTTTTCATTGGCTCTTGTACCAATGCCCGCCTTTCGGATTTGCGTGAAGCTGCGCGCGTTGTTCAGCATCGACGCGTGGCGAAAAACGTGGTGGGGCTTGTTGTACCTGGTTCGATGCAGATTAAGGCACAAGCAGAAGCAGAAGGGCTTGATCAAATTTTTATGCAGGCAGGTTTTCAGTGGCATTCTTCTGGGTGTTCGATGTGTGCCGGTGCAAACGGTGAAGTGGGGGAGTTTGGCGAGCGTTGCGTAGCAACTAGCAATCGCAACTTTGAAAACCGACAAGGGCGTGGCGTTCGAACGCACCTCGCCAGTCCCGCTACTGCAGCAGCATGTGCGATTGCCGGGTACATTGTGGGTGTTGCCGATTTGATTTCATCTTAGGACAAACATGCTGCCTTTTATTGAAGTCCAGGGTGTCGCAATCCCGATGCCTATGGATGATGTGAACACAGATCAAATCATCCCCTCCAAATATCTCAAAGATCTTCATGCTGATTTGGCAGAAGGGTTCTTGGCGTTTCAAAGGCGTCGACTTGATGGCACGATCATTACCGACTTTGTTTTGGAACGACCTGAATTTAAGAGAGCTCCGATTTTGGTGGTGGGTACAAATTTTGGTTGTGGTAGCTCTAGAGAGCACGCGGTATGGGCTGCGCAGGCTTTTGGGATTCGCTGTGTGATTGGCCATCAACTGGCTGAGTTTTTCATTGAGAATTGTTTGAAAAATGGGGTTTTAGCCGTTCAGCTTGATGCGGCCCGACATCAGCAACTGATGCAAGATGTAATTTTGGCGGATGGCCATT
>CANCGU010000119.1 GCA_947377705.1 Comamonadaceae bacterium | reverse complement strand
CCTGGACGTGAGACAAGGTAAGTGTTCGCCGTGGACAAAAGTGTTTCATCGCTTCCCGTTGGCTTCTCATAGCGAAACAAGATAGCCATATCGACCGCCCCCGTGTCGAGCAGCGCATCTAACTCACTGCCTTGCCCTTCACGAATATTCAGTTTGATCTTGGGGTAGTCATGGTGGAGTCGTTTGAAGATGTTCGTCATCAGTGGATGAGCGGCAGAGGGAAGAACGCCAATCTTGACCTCGCCCATAGGCACTTTCGATGTTTGCTGTATGTCTGCAAAAAGCTCATCGCTGTCTTTCAGCCAGCCGCGAACACGCTGCTGAACATGTTCACCAAACTCAGTCAGGACGACGCCTCGACCTGTTCGTCGAAACAGTGCGCCGCCACACGTTTTTTCGAAATCACTGATTTGTCTGCTGATGTGTGACTGCACGGTATTTCTTTGGGCCGCAACCTTGGTGAAGCTGCCAAGCTCCGCAACTTCCATGAATAAGCGTAAGTCATTGATTTGCATACGAACCTTTTTGATATGCCATTTTAGGCATATCTGAAATCTTGGAATTCATTCTATGCAGATGGTTGATCTGTGCCTAGACTCGCGCTCATTGTTCAGATGCATCGATGGTCGGTGCCACATAGCGAAGGAAAAATGATGAGCTTTGTCAGTTTTGAAATTGCGGGTCAACAGACCTATGGCCTTTGGAAAGATGAGGCCAACTGGCTTCAAGTGCCAGAGGTATTTCAAGCGCAATATCCAGATTTGAAGTCTGTCATTGCGGCAAACCAACTGGACGAGGTGGAGGCATTAATTCGTCAGAGTGGCAAGGCCGTGACGTCATCGCAAGCGCGTCTGTTGCCTGTGATCCCCAACCCCAGCAAAATTTTTTGCATCGGCTTGAACTACAAAACACATGTCGCCGAAACCAAACGTGCCGACAGCGAATACCCCGCCATCTTCACGCGCTTTGCGGACAGTCTGACTGCGCACAACGCGCCTTTGCCGCATCCTAAAGAAACCACACGGTTTGACTTTGAAGGTGAGTTGGCCGTGATCATTGGCAAAGGTGGCCGCAACATCTCTCAGTCAAATGCGTTTGAGCACATTGCGGGTTATGCCTGTTTCAACGATGGCACTGCGCGCGATTGGCAGCGCCACACGCACCAATGGATTCCCGGTAAAAACTTTCCATTGACAGGACCACTAGGCCCTTTTATGGCGACACGCAAAGAAATTCCTGATGTGAACCAACTCACCTTGGAGTCTCGTCTCAATGGCGAAGTCATGCAGCACGCATCAGTGGCTGATTTGATTTACACCTTGCCCGTGATCATCGAATACCTTTCTGGTTTTACGAATCTCTCTCCAGGCGATGTCATCGCCACGGGCACGCCTGGTGGTGTGGGAGACCGTCGCGAACCACCTGTTTATATGAAAGCGGGTGATGTGATTGAAGTCGAAATCACTGGGCTGGGCACGTTGCGCAATGTTGTGTCTCATGCTGCATAAAGGAATCTTGAATGTCTGAATCTAAAAACTCATTGCGAATTGCAGTCGACATCGGCGGCACATTCACGGATATGGCGTGTTTTGACGAATCCACCGGTGCGATCTCGTTCGGTAAAGCACTCTCGACACATGGTGAGCTGGTCACGGGTATTCAAAACACGTTGGACGGCGCTGGCATTGACTTGAGCAATGGTTACTTGTTCTTGCACGGGTCAACCATTGCGATCAACACCTTGCTGGAACGCAATGGCGCAAAAACTGCCTTGCTGATCACAGAAGGTTTTCGAGATATCTACGAAATCGGACGCGTGAACCGTCCTGATGCATACAACCTGTTCTTTTCAAAGCATGAGCCGCTGGTGCCACGCTCATTGCGCTTTGAAGTGTCAGAACGTTTGCGTGCAGATGGTTCGTTGCATAAGCCCTTGGATGAAGATGCGGTGCGTGAACTTGCACGCGATCTGAAAGCCAAGCACATTGAAGCCGTGGCTGTTTTGCTGTTGCATTCTTATCGCAACCCAGACCATGAGCGTCGTGTCAAAGCGATTCTTCAAGAAGAAATTCCCGGTGCGTTTGTCACCGCATCACATGAGCTGTCACAGGAGTACCGCGAGTTTGAGCGTGTGTCGACTGCTGTTGCAAACTCTTATGTAGGCCCTCGCGTGTCTGAATACTTGGGCGAACTAGAACACCACTTGAGCGACAAAGGCTTTGAGGGCGACTTCTACGCCGTTCAATCCACTGGCGGTCTCTTCCCTGTAGAGCATGCGCGTCGCGATTGCGTGCGTATGCTGGAGTCTGGGCCAGCTGCAGGTGTGATTGGTGCGCAAGCCATTTGTGCGCAACTGGGCATGCCTGACTCCATTGCTTTTGACATGGGCGGAACGACAGCGAAGGCGGGTGTGATCAGCGAAGGTCGTCCTCTAACCACAGGAAGTGCACTCATTGGGGGCTATGAAAAGGCGTTGCCGATTCAAATTCCCATGATGGACATTTTTGAGGTGGGCACAGGCGGTGGCTCTATTGCACGCGTGGAATTGGGCAACTCACTACGCGTTGGCCCTCGCTCTGCGGGCAGCATGCCTGGACCCGTTTGTTACGGCCGTGATGGCACTGAACCTACTGTGACCGATGCCAATTTGATTTTGGGTCGTTTGGATGAACACAACTTCCTCGGTGGGGAGATGCCGCTGTTCTTGGATCGCGCCAAGCAAGCGATGGAAGAAAAAATTGCAAAACCTTTGGGCTTGGATGCAACCAAAGCGGCAGATGGTATTTTGCGTATTGCGGTGACCCAGATGTCACATGCCGTCAAAGCGGTGACGACTGAGCGTGGTTTAGATGCCGGTAGTTTCACGATGGTGGTCTACGGCGGTGCGGGGCCACTGCATGCGTCTGCCATTGCACGAGAAATTGGTATCCGTAAAGTTTTGATTCCACATGCGCCTGGCTATTTCTCAGCTTACGGCATGTTGTTCAGCGACTTGCGCTACGACTATGTTCGCTCTGTGTTTCGTCGCTTGGACAGTTTGTCTTTTGATGAAATCGAAGCGTTCTACAAAGAGATGGAAGACGAAGGCCGCGCAGCGATTGGTGCTTCACAAATTCGACCCGAAGAAATCGTGTTCGAACGTGCGGCAGATATGCGCTATTTCGGACAAGAACATGCAGTGACAGTCGATTTGCCGCATGAGTTCTTTGTCAGTAAAGACCGTGCTGCCATCAAAAATCATTTCGATGATGTCCATAAGGTTCGTTATGGCACATCGGCACCTAAAGAGGCTGCTGACATTGTGAGCTTGCGTGTGACCGTGCTGGGTCGCATGAAGAAACCCCCGCGCAACGCCGTCGAAACTGGCCAAGTCACGCCTGATGCGCTAGCGCTGCGTGCCCACAAACCTGTCTATTTCCGCAGTGCTGGCCAGTTTGTTGACACGCCTGTGTATCGACGCGATTTACTCAAAAGCGGCAATGAGTTTCACGGTCCAGCGCTCGTCGAAGAGCACGCATCCACCACGGTGGTTCAGCCAGGTGACAGCGTCAAAGTAGATCTGTATGGCAACCTTCAAATTTCAATCGGGAGTGACCGTTCATGAGCGCGACACAAGTAGAAAAATTAAATGCACAGGCTGTAGATCCTGTGATTGTGGAGATCATCCGTAACGGCTTGTTTGCCGTGACAGAGGAGATGAAAACCAACTTGATGCGTACCGCGTACAACCTCATCATTTACGAGGCGCTGGACTTCACGGTGGGCCTTTTCACCAAAGAGGGTGATACGGTTTCGATTGGTTTGGGTTTGCCCATGTTCATTCGCGGCATGTCTGAAACCGTGAAATCGAAGATCCGCCATTTCGGGTATGAAAACATTCACCCCGGCGATATCTTGGTCACCAATGATGCCTACACCACAGGCAGTCATTTGAATCACTTCACCTTCACGATGCCTGTCTTCCATGAGGGCGAGCTGATTGGCTTCACCTGCTGTATGGCGCACTGGTTGGATGTAGGCGGGAGCTTGGGCCAGATCACAACTGATATTTACTCCGAGGGCATTCAAATCCCAATCGTGAAGTACCAATCGGCTGGCAAGGTGAACCAAGATTTGCTGGACATCATTGCGATGAACGTGCGCATGCCAGAACGCGCCTTGGGTGACTTGCGCGCCCAAATCACAGCCATCACCACAGGGGAACGCCGCTTCTTAGAGCTGGTACAACGCTACGGCAACCCAGATGTACAAGCCTCGATTCTTCAGATCATGGATGCGTCTGAAGCCTTGGCGCGCCAAAACACCTTGTCTATTCCAGACGGTGTGTACGAAGCAGAGTCCTTCATGGACGACGATGGTTTGGAGATTGGCAAACGTATTCCCATTCGCGTCAAAGTTACCGTCAAGGGTGATGAGATGGAAGTGGACTTGTCGGATGTGAGCAAGCAAGTCAAGGGCTTCTACAACTCTGGATTCACAACGGGGATTGCTTGTGCACAAGTTGCCTACAAGTGCTTGACCACGCCCACTGACTATCCTGTGAACGACGGGAGCTTCCGTCCGTTGAAGGTCATCATGCCAATGGGTACCGTCATCAGCGCTGAGCGCCCTTATCCGATGCGCGTGTGGATGACATTCCCCATGACCGTGATCGACACCATTTTCAAAGCGCTGGCACCAGCGATTCCTCACCGCGCGATTGCGGGTCACCATGCAGATTTGGTGTTCCCCAACATCCACGGCATCTCGCCTGAAGATGGCCGTTTGTTCATTGTGGGCATTGGCCCATTGGGCGGGGGCTGGGGTGCGAAATCACGCGAAGACGGGGTGTCTGTCACCGTATGTATCAACGATGGCGATACACACAACAGTCCAACAGAGCAGCTCGAAGCCAAATACCCTGTCCTCGTTGAAAGTTACAAAATTCGCGAGGACAGCGCTGGTGCGGGGGAGTTTCGTGGTGGCTTAGGTGCTGAGATGGTGGTGCAAGCCTTGTCGCCATTCTCCGTGACCACCCGAATTGATCGTATGCATTGCAAGCCTTGGGGCTTGGAGGGGGGTGGAGAAGCTGCGGGGAACGGTATTGCTATTCGTCACAAAGGTGAGTGGCATACAGACTTACCCAACGCAAAAATTTTCAACGTTCGTTTAGAGCGTGGCGACGCGTACAAGATGCTCTCGGGCGGCGGTGGTGGTTTTGGCAGTCCTTTCAAACGCGATGCTGCCGCTGTGGCACACGATGTACGTGAAGGTTATGTCAGCCGTGAAGCTGCTGAAAAACTTTACGGTGTTGTATTGGATGGCAGTTTTGAAGTGAAGCCCTCTGAGACGCAGCAGTTGCGAAGCAAAGCCCTTGCTTGAGTTGCTTGACATGACAACCGCCCAGCAGCAAGCTGCCTACCTGTCCGGACTTTGGAACCGGCTATCAGGCCAGCATGTGGCGTTGGGATGTTCATGCACGATGAGTGGCATGAGTGTCACGCTCGACGACTTCGAGCATGACATTGCGGACTACTTATGGGCTGAGAGTGAGCGACTAGGCCAGACAGAAGTCGTGGCCTTTTTGCTCACGCCGGGCCCTATCGCCTCTCAAGATCAAGCCATTCGTGGCATCTTGAGTCGCTTAGAAGAAGAGGACATCGCTGATGTGGTCACTGATTGGTTATTGCCGCGCATGACGAAAACCATCGAGTCCTACGCCAAGCTCCATGGGCCTGCGCCTGAAGCGCCGTTGTTTGGTGGGTCGTCTTCATGGCGCAAAGGTTACAGAGATTAAAAAGGTGTGAGTTCACAATTTAAACGGAGACAAACATGATTTCATTGACAAAAAAATTGCTGTCAGTTGCATTGCTGACAGCAACGGCATTTGCATCGGCGCAGCCCAAATTTCCAGATGGCACGATCAAATTAATCGTGCCATTTGCTGCAGGGGGTGGTGTGGATAACGCTGCTCGCTTGCTTGCAAAGCAGATGCAAACGAACTTGAATGTTTCAATGGTGGTTGAGAATAAACCCGGCGCCAGTGGCACGATTGGCGCTAAATTTGTTCAAGCATCGCCTGCAGACGGCCAGACATTGCTCTTTTCCGCATCGACACATGCGTTGACCAAGCTTGTGATTGCAAACCCACCCTATGACCCGCTGACTGATTTTTCTTACGTGGCGCGTGTAGGCGAAGCTCCGTTGTTGATGGTCATTGCACCTACATTGCCTCAAAGCAAATTAAAAGAAGTGATGGACGCTGCCAAGCAAAATCCAGACAAATGGACGGCTGGATTGCCAGCGTTAGGTGCAGCCAGTCATTTGGCGACGCTTATGTTTGCCAAGGAAGGAAATTTAAACTTAACCATGACGGCTTACAAAGGCACGGCGCCTGCCCTGACCGATGTGGCGGGTGGCCATTCGCAAATTTTGATTGACTCCATCATTTCTCTGCAGTCCATGGCCAAGGCCGGTAAAGTCAAGCCAATTATTGTGACCTCCGCGAAACGAAGCTCTGTCATGCCGAACGTTCCCACTGCATCTGAAAGTGGCTATCCTAAATTTGTGACGGAGTCTTGGTATGGCATTTGGGCACCCAAAGGCACACCTGATGATCGCGTGCAGTTTTTGAACAAAGCTGCAAACGAGGCTGTGCGTCAGCTCACCAAATCGGGCGCTTTCGAGCAGCTTGGCATTGAGCCCATCGTTGAGTCTGTGGATGACTTCAAGAAATACACGGGTAAGTACATCAACGAAAACGCCGAGCTTTTAAAAGGCGCGGGGTTCAAACCAGAATAACAATTTAATTGGCTTGGCTAAACAGTTGATGGATGACCTGCCGTAGCCACATATGCGCAGGGTCTTTCTGAAACCGTTGATGCCAAAACAAATGCACATCGATGACAGGTGACTTCATCGGTGTAGGAATGTATCGAACGTCCCCGTGTTGAACGAAGAAATCAGCAAGATCTTTGGGGACCGTCGCGATCAAATTTGACGTTTCGATGATGGGCAGCAAACTCATGAAATGCGATAGCTCGACAACCACCCGTCGTTGGATCCCCTTGCTTTGTAAGAAACGTTCAAAGAGGTGTTCGCGACCATCTGGCTTCACAACCGCATGTGAGGCTTGCATGAACTGTGCGTTGGTTATTTTTTCTCCCACATGAGGATGCTTTTTCCGAATTAAGCAAACGTGCGAGTTTGTGATCAACTTTTGTTGGAAAAACCCGGCCTTGTGTAAGTCAGGAAAATAGCCAATCGCCATTTCGGCGGCGCCAGACTCTAGCGATTGCGCAGCGGCCTCCCTGGGCATGGCCAAGGTTTTCAGGTTGAGCTGGGGCGACTTGTGAGCCAATTCAGATAACAGGCGCGGTAAGAAATTAACCTCTGCAATGTCAGGCGTTAAGAGTGTGAATGTTCGGTCACTCAACGACGGATCAAATTTTTTAGGAAGCAGGATCTCCGTTTGTATGGTTTGCACGACCAGACGAACGCTCGGGCTCAACGCTTGTGCCTTTGGCGTGGGAGCCATGCCCGAACCTGTACGCACAAATAGTGGATCGTCAAATAGGGTTCGAAGTCTAGAAATGGCCGCACTCATGGCGGGTTGACTCAGCTTGATTGCTTCGCCAGCTTTGGTCACATTCTGGTGCTGCAGCATGGCGTCAAACACCACCAAGAGGTTCAAGTCTAAAGATCTAATATCCATATGGTGGATATTATGTATTTAAAAAATTGACTGGACGAATGATTTGCAGATCCATAGACTCCTTGACATAGATCAACTGACCCATGCGTTTGGTTTGACAAAAACAACGGAGACGACGATATGCAAAAAACTTTAACTTTGGCCCAGGCTCAAGCGATCATTGAAGGCGCCTTGGCGCGGTCAAAGGTTGAAAAATTTAAACCGATGGCCATCGCTGTTTTGGATGAGTCGGGCAACCTCAAAGCCTTTGCGCGTGAAGACGGTGCGAGCATGTTTCGGTTTGAGGTGGCGCAAGCCAAAGCATGGGGGGCTGTCGGCATGGGCGC
>CANCGU010000118.1 GCA_947377705.1 Comamonadaceae bacterium | reverse complement strand
TGAAAACCATTTTGGAAGGCATCGCCACCGTGCGTGCGGCAGGTAAAGCACCTGGCATTTTGATGGCCGACCAAAAAATGGCAAACATGTATCTCGAAGCGGGTGCGCAATTCGTGGCCGTGGGTGTGGACACCACGTTGCTGGTGCGTACGGCAACAGACTTAGCCGCGGCATTCAAAGGGCCAAGCAACGCCGTGACTGACAACTCGCCCAAAGTTTATTGAAACGAAATTCACACACATGCACATGCTCCAACTCAAAGACACGGGCTTGCTCAAGTCGCAGTGTTACATCAACGGCTCATGGATGGATGCCAGCGATGCCAGCACGATTGCTGTCTTGAACCCCGCAGATGGTTCGCACATCGCTTCTGTGCCTAATGCGGGTCAAACTTTGACACAACTTGCGATTGACGGCGCCGTGAAAGCTCAAGCCGATTGGAAAACGCGCACCGCTGAAGATCGCGCACGCATCTTGCGCCGTTGGTACGAGCTGATGTTGGCGCATCAAGATGATTTGGCGCTCATTATGACTAGCGAGCAAGGCAAGCCTTTGGCCGAGGCCAAAGGTGAAATCGCTTATGCCGCGTCTTACATTGAGTGGTTTGCCGAAGAGGCACGTCGTGTGTATGGCGAGATGGTGCCATCGCCTTGGCAAGACAAACGCATCTTGGTCACGCGCGAGCCCGTGGGGGTCTGCGCGGCCATCACGCCGTGGAACTTCCCCTCGGCCATGATCACACGCAAGGTGGCTCCCGCTTTGGCGGCAGGCTGCGCCATCATCGTCAAGCCGGCAGAACAAACGCCGTTGTCGGCTTTGGCTATGGCTGAGTTGGGGCAACGTGCAGGTATTCCAGCAGGCGTGTTCAGCGTCATCACGGGGGATGCGCGCGAAATTGGCGGCGTGCTCACGGCCAGCCCAGTGGTGAGAAAACTGACCTTCACTGGCTCAACCGAAGTGGGCCGAATTTTGGCCGCACAATGTGCACCCACGCTCAAAAAGATGTCGTTGGAGTTGGGCGGCAACGCACCTTTCATTGTGTTTGACGATGCGGACTTGGATGAAGCCGTGCAAGGTGCACTCGCGTCGAAATACCGCAACACTGGCCAAACTTGCGTGTGCGCCAACCGTTTGTTAGTGCAAGCGGGGGTGTATGACGCCTTTGCCGCTAAGCTGGTCACCGCAGTGCAAGCGCTGAAAGTGAGCCACGGTTTAGATGAGGGCGCCGCACAAGGACCTTTGATTGACGAAGACGCCTTGGCCAAAGTGGAAGACTTGGTGGGCGATGCCGTCAAGCACGGCGCTCGGGTGTTAACCGGTGGCAAACGCCACGCCTTGGGCGGCACGTTTTACGAACCCACCATCTTGGGTGATGTCACGACTGCCATGCGCATTGCCAGAGAAGAGGTATTTGGCCCTGTGGCACCGCTGTTCAAGTTCAACACCGAAGCCGAGGCCATTGCCTTGGCCAACGACACTGAGTTTGGTTTGGCTGCTTACTTTTATGCCAAAGACATGGCCCGCGTTTGGCGCGTGTCAGAGGCTATTCAAGCGGGCATGGTGGGTGTGAACACGGGCGTCATTTCTACGGCGGTAGCGCCCTTTGGCGGCGTCAAGCAGTCGGGCATGGGGCGTGAGGGTTCACATCAAGGTATTGAGGAATATATGGACACCAAATACATTTGTTTGGGTGGCGTTGGCACACATTGATCCCTCGGCATAAGAGGCGGCAAGGAGACACAAGATGAGCAATTACCAAGACACCTACCCACGTCCTGAGCGCTTCAGCGAGGCCGAGTGGGCCGCACGCATTCAGCTCGCAGCGGCTTATCGCATTGCGGATCACTTAGGTTGGACCGAGTTGATCTACAACCATATTTCACTGCGTGTGCCCGATGAAGAGGGGCATTTCCTCATCAATCCCTTTGGCTTGCACTACTCAGAAGTATGTGCCTCCAACTTGGTGAAGGTGGATGTGCACGGCAACATCATTGGGCATTCCGACTGGCCGATCAATCCTGCTGGCTTCACGTTCCACGGTGCGATTCATGCGCGTGTGCCCAATGCGCATTGCGTCGTGCATGTGCACACCACAGCCACGCAAGCCGTCTGTTGTTTGAAAGAGGGTTTGTCATTCACCAACTTTTACGCGGCACAGCTGTACGGAAAAATTGCGTACCACGACTTTGAAGGCATCACCGTGCATCTGGATGAGGGTGTGCGCATTCTGGACAGTTCACAAGAGATGCCGGTGTTGCTCTTGCGTAGCCACGGACCTGTAACGATTGGGTTTAATTTGGCGAATGCTTTTTCATTGATGTGGCTGGTCAACCGCGCATGCGAGGTGCAGCTGGCCTCTCAATCCATGGGTGAGGTTTTGTCCATTCCTGTGCCCATTCTTGAAAAATGCGTGCGTGATTCGTTGAACTTTGATCCGAAATTTGGCGGTGGCCAAGATGCGTTTGATGCATTGCAGCGCATCGTGGATCGGACGGATCCAAGCTATCGCGGGTAAATAGATGCTTTCTAATTTTGCATAGCCCCCAATGAGGTATGCAAAAATGAAATAGTAGATAGAACGTAAATTCGTGGACCAATTGGCAGACCCTAGCCAAAATAGGGGACTGAAATATAAAAAGAGTTGAGGAGAACTTATGAGTCAAAGCAAAGCGCCAAGTTCTGGCGTTGACCGTGTTCTAGAGCTTTTGTGCGATGCCAGTGCCACCATTGGTGGCTTGGTGTTGGTCGCAATCGCATCTGTCACGGTGGTGAGCGTTGTGGGTCGTGCGTTTTTTTCGCATCCCATTTTGGGCGATGTTGAGTTGGTGCAATTGGGCTGTGCGGTTGTCGTCGCATCATTCTTGCCTTACACCCAATTTCGCCATGCCAACATCATTGTGGATTTCTTCACCACCCATGCCTCTGAGCGCACTCAAAGTAAGCTGGACGCTTTTGGCACCTTGCTCTACACCTTGGTGATGGCTTTGGTCGCTTGGCGTGTCGCTGTGGGCGGCGTTGACATCAAGGCCAACCAAGAAACCTCCATGCTGATGGCCTTGCCACTATGGATTCCCTACATGTTGATGGTGCCCGGCTTGGTGCTGTGCTCGGTGATTGGGTTTGTACAAACCCTGCAACATTTGGGTCTGATTGCGAAGGAAGAAGTATGAGCACGATGAGTATTGGCTTGTCCATGTTTGGCGCCATGTTGGTGCTGATGGCCGTTCGCGTGCCCATCGCGATTTCTATGTTTGTGCCAGGCGCGGTGGGCTACATGGCCTTGGCAGGCTGGCTGCCTCTGTTGTCGCACCTCAAAGGCGCGGTGTACAGCCGCGTCTCGATTTACGACTTGTCCGTCATTCCTTTGTTCATGCTGATGGGCGCGTTTGCCGTGCACGGCGGTTTGTCCAAAGCCTTGTTTGATTTCGCCAATGCTTTGCTGGGTCGATTCAAAGGCGGTATGGCCATGGCGGGTGTGCTGGCGTGTGCTGCATTCGGTTCCATTTCTGGTTCTACCGTGGCCACCACAGCCACCATCGCCCAAGTGGCCTATCCAGAGATGCGTCGCATCAACTACTCAGGTCGACTCGCGACGGCGGCGCTGGCCACGGGCGGAACGATGGGTGTGTTGTTGCCACCGTCTGTCACGTTGATGGTTTACGCCATCTTGACTGAACAGAACATCACCAAGATGTTCTTGGCGGCTTACATTCCAGCACTGCTGGCGGCTGTGGGCTACCTTATCGCGATTGCGGTGATCGTTCGCATTCACCCCGACCAAGCGCCTCAAGCCAAAGCCGCTACAGGTAGCGAATTGCTCACCAGTGCCATGAATGTGTGGCCCATTGCCGCCATCTTCTTGGTGGTGTTCGGTGGTATCTACGGCGGTGTGTTCACCGCGACCGAGGGTGCGGCCATTGGTAACGTGCTGACGTTTGCCATCACCTTGCTGCGTCGCGAAATGACGTTTGACAAACTGGTGGCCTCTATCCGTACCACTGCACAAACCAGCGGCATGATCTTTTTGATCTTCATTGGTGCTGACATGATCAACGCCTCCTTGGCCTTGTCGCAGCTGCCCGCGCAGTTGGCTGATATGGTCGGTCACTTGCAGATTTCACCCTTGGTGGTGATGGCTGGCATCATGATTTTCTACATCATCCTCGGTTGTGTGATGGATGAAATGTCCATGATCTTGCTGACGGTGCCCACCTTGTTCCCCGTGATCTTGGGCATGGACTTCTTTGGTTTGAACCCTTCTGATAAGGCCCTGTGGTTTGGTATCCTGATCCTCACCGTGTGTGAGATCGGCATGATCTTCCCGCCCGTGGGCTTGAACGTGTACATCATGAATGGCTTGGCCAAAGACGTGCCCATGGTCGAGACTTACAAAGGTGTCGTGCCTTTCCTCATCACAGACGGCATTCGTTTGGCGTTGCTGATTGCATTCCCCGCCATCTCGTTGTGGCTCGTTCACGCATTGACTTAAATTTTTATAACCTGGAGACAAAAATGAAGACTCGTTTTCTCAAAGTTGCCGCTGCCGCTGCATTGACTGCTGCGGCCATTGGCCAAACAGCCATGGCTCAAGAAGTGACACTCAAAGTGCACCACTTCTTGCCAGCGTCATCGTTTGCACAAACCTTGTTCATCCAACCTTGGTGTGACCGCATCGCCAAAGAGTCGAACAACAAGATGAAGTGCCAGATTTACCCATCCATGCAACTCGGTGGTTCGCCCCCTCAGTTGTTTGAACAGGCACGCGACGGTGTGGCTGACGTGGTGTGGACCTTGCCTGGTTACACAGCAGGCCGCTTCCCCTCGGTGGAAGTGTTTGAAATGCCTTTCATGATGCAAAGCCCAGAAGCCACCAGCAAGGCCGTGTGGGATTACGTGGACCAATACGCCAAGCCTGAATTCAAAGACGTCAAGCCTTTGGCTTTCCATGTGCACGGCGACGGTGTGTTCCACATGGTCAACAAGCCTGTGCGTACCGCGGCGGACTTGAAAGGCGTGAAGCTTCGTGCGCCCACACGTATGACCAACAAGTTCATTGCGATGTTGGGTGCCACACCTGTGAGCATGCCTGTGCCACAAGTGGGTGACGCGTTGTCCAAAGGCGTGATCGATGGTGCAGTGGTGCCTTACGAAGTGGTGCCTGCGGTCAAGATTCAAGAGTTGGTGAAATTCCACTCTGAGACCGATCCAGCGGAACCTGCGTTCTACACATCCGTCTTCATCTTCGCGATGAACCAAGCCAAGTACGACTCGTTGTCGCCAGAACTCAAGCGCGTGATTGACCGCAACAGCGGCCAAGCGTTGTCGGGCATGGCCGGCAAAGCGTTTTTAGAGGCAGATGCTGAAGGCAAGAAGCTGACAACCAAGAACACGACCAACGTGATTCCGAAGGCAGAGTTGGAAAACTGGAAAAAGTTGTCACAACCTTTGTTCGACTCTTGGGTGTCCGATATGAACGCCAAAGGTCACAACGGCAAGCAAATGCTCGATGGTGCGAAGGCATTGATTGCCAAGCACGCTGCTGGCAAGTAAAGCGTTTCATGCCAAGTCAAAAGGGCCGCGATTGCGGCCCTTTTTTTGTTTGTGCATGGGTGTCAATGACGGCTGTAAACCAAGCCCGAAGCTACACCACCAAACAAATCACCCTCGACCAAAGGCACGGCCTCAAACTCGGCTTGCAGTGCTTGTTGAAAAGTACGCAAGGCAGATGAACCCCCCGTGAGGTAAATGGCATCTGGCTTGCCGTGCTTGAGTCCTGCGCGTTGCACGCATTCGCGTGCGCACGCGACGGTGGTGGCGAGTAGTGGTGCCAAGTGTGTGTGTAGGTCGGTTGTACTGAGTGAGGCTGTCAAACCCGCTTCCACATAAGACAAGTTAATGTGGGTGTCGTGGTCGTTGTGTGAGCAACGAATTTTGGCTTGCTCTACATCGTGGGCCATGTGATGGCCGTAGCGTTCGGTTAGCACGCGCATCAATCGGTCGTGTAAACGCACCTCACTGTAATTCACCTGCAACGCTTTGGCTTGCGCCATGGCCTTGGGCTGGTATTGCCAGTTGATCAAATGCCATGTTGACAAATCAAAAAATACACGGTTCGGTACTTCGCGGTTTTGCGGACCGATGTGGCCGTAGCCTAGCAAGGGCATCAGTTGTCCCAAGCTCAGCTTTTGGTCAAAGTCAGTGCCGCCAATGTGCACACCTGTGGTGGCCAGCACATCGTCGGCACGGTTGGCTTGGTGCATGCGCTCAGGCCCCAGACGTACCACGGTGAAGTCAGATGTGCCCCCGCCAATGTCGGCCACCAGCACGGTAGTTTCATGTGTGAGGCGTTGCTCGTAATCGAGCGCAGCGGCGAGCGGTTCAAATTGAAACCTGATGTCTTTGAAGCCCACAGCTTCTGCCGCTTGGCGCAGTGAGGCTTCGGCTTGGGCATCACGCGCTGCATCGTCATCCACAAAATGCACAGGGCGGCCCATCACCACCCGCGTGGGCGCTTTGCCCAATTGGCGCGTCGCGCGTTCGCGCAAAGTGGCCAGATAAGTGGTGATGATGTCAGAGAAGCTCACCAATTGGTTGTTGATCAGCGTGGTCTCCATCAGCAGTGGGCTGCCCAGTAGGCTTTTGAGCGAACGCATCAAACGGCCCTCGGTGCCTTCTAAGTAATGCGTGATGGCTTCGCGGCCAAAGTGCGTGCTGTTGTCCTCGGCGTTGTAAAACACCGCCGTGGGCATGGCCAGAGCCTCGCCCTCTAAGGGAATGAGTTGGGCCTTGCCTTGCGGTGACGCCCATGCGATGGCCGAGTTGGATGTGCCGAAGTCAATGCCTAAGGTGCCAATGCCATCCTGTGTTGCAACTGTCATGCGTGCAATTAACCTGCCAGCCCCACATAGACGTTTTGCACATCGTCATTGTCGTCAATCGCAGAGAGGAAGGCTTCGACTTCTTCTAAAGCTTCAGCGCTCAGGCTGGTTGGGTCCACGGGGTTCTTAGGCTTGTAGCCCAGTTTGGCCGACAACACATTGAAGCCATGCGCGGGCAGGGCGCGGCTCACCAAATCAAGGTCGGTTGGCTCGGTGATGAATACCGAAGTGCCTTCGTCGCCCACTTCAAAATCTTGCGCACCCGCTTCAATGGCTGCCACTTCAGCATCGGCATCGGGGGTTGTGGGTTCGGCCTCAATCAAGCCAATGTGATCAAAGTCCCACGACACCGAGCCTGAGGTGCCGAGTTGGCCTTTGCGAAACAGCACGCGCATTTCGGGTGCGGTGCGGTTGACGTTGTCGGTCAAGCATTCGACCATCACTGCCACTTGGTGGGGTGCGTAGCCTTCGTAAATCACGCGTTCAAACTGGACGGATTCACCGGTCAGGCCAGCCCCTTTTTTAATGGCACGGTCCAGCGTGTCTTTGGGCATGGACACTTTGCGTGCTTGTTCCATCACCATGCGCAGACGCGCGTTGGCGGCTGGGTCTGCACCGTTGCGCGCGGCGACCATGATGTCCTTCGCCAATTTGCTAAAAACGCGGCCTTTGGCGTTGGCGGCTAAGTCTTTGCCTTTGGCTTTCCATTGAGCGCCCATGTGTGTTTTCCTTTATGTTTGATGTGTGTGTTTAGTTGTCGGCACTCGCGCTCCAGCGCTCGTTCCATGTGTGTTCAATTTGGCGGCGGTCACGTTTGGTAGGACGGCCATGTTCGATGCTGTGTGCTGGCTCTGCTGCCATTCGGTTTTGTTCGGCTTGCTTGGTACGCAAGGCCATGCTTTCAGGTGTTTCTTCGTACAACAGTTGCGCCACGGGTGCGGGGCCTCGTGCGGCGCTGATGCCTTTGACTTGAACGGTTTTGGTGATGTTGCCTTGGCGCACAGTCAGCGTGTCACCCACCTTCACTTCACGGGCAGGCTTGACATCTTGCCCGTTGATTTGCACGCGGTGCTTGGTCACTTCATCACACGCGAGGCTGCGTGTCTTGTAAAAGCGAGCGGCCCACAGCCACTTGTCGATGCGCAGGCTGTCCATCAGTGGTTGAACACGTCCAACACGCGC
>CANCGU010000117.1 GCA_947377705.1 Comamonadaceae bacterium | reverse complement strand
GACGGTCCCAACCCTTGATGGCGCCGCTCCCCAAACTGAGTGACGGAAACGCCACCACGCGTGCAGGGTCGAAATAGTCTTGGTGGCCCAAGCCGTCGCACGCAGGGCATGCGCCCACGGGTGAGTTGAACGAGAACAAGCGCGGCTCCAACTCGCTGATGGAGTACGTGCACTGCGGGCACGAAAACTTGGCGTTGAAGCTGTGCTCCACATCCGTGTCCATCTCTAACGCGATGGCGCGGCCTTCGGCCAAACGCAATGCGGCCTCAAAGCTCTCGGCCAAACGCTGGCGCAGGCCGGGGGGCGGCGCGGCCACGGCCACATCGCCAATGCTCGGGGCGGCGACAGGGGCTGGTGCGGTGGGTGCTTCGTGGCGCACCTTGATGCGGTCCACCACCACGTCGATGTCGTGCTTCTCGGTTTTCTTCAGTTCGGGCAGTTCGTCGTATTCGTACACCTTGCCTTCGATGCGAAAACGCACATAGCCCTGCGCTTGCAGCTGGGTGAAGATTTCGCTGTACTCGCCCTTGCGGTTGCGCGCGATGGGCGCGAGCAGCATGAGCTTGGTGTCTTCGGGCAGGGCCATGACGGCGTCCACCATTTGCGACACGCTTTGCGCTTGCAGCGGCAAGTTGTGGTCGGGGCAATAGGGTGTGCCTGCGCGGGCAAACAGCAAGCGCAGGTAGTCGTGAATTTCGGTCACCGTGCCCACGGTCGAGCGGGGGTTGTGGCTGGTGGCTTTTTGCTCAATGCTGATGGCGGGCGACAGGCCCTCAATCAAGTCCACATCGGGCTTGTCCAAGCGGCCTAAAAACTGGCGGGCGTAGGCCGAGAGGCTTTCCACATAACGGCGCTGGCCTTCGGCATACAACGTGTCAAACGCAAGGCTGGACTTGCCCGAACCCGACAAACCCGTGATGACCACCAGCTGGTTGCGCGGAATATCGAGGTCGATATTTTTCAGGTTGTGCGTGCGCGCCCCGCGAATGCTGATGTTTCGCATGGCAGAAGGGTGGTTCAGGGCTTGGCCTAAGTAGGCGCCGTCAGAAGGTGCGTTCACTGGACACTCAAAATAAAAGGGCAACCCACCATGATAGTGGCGGCGGGCTTACTTGGCTAGGAATGCGGGACAATGGCAGACTGTGACGATCAACTTGACCCCCGACCCCACGCTGGACGATAGCCCCACCATGACGCGCACCGAGCTGCGCGCCAGTGGCTCGCTTGCGTCTATCTTTGCCTTGCGCATGTTGGGTCTGTTTTTGGTGTTGCCCGTGTTTGCGCTGGAAGCGCGTAAGTACCCCGGTGGTGACGATCCTGCGCTGATTGGCTTGGCCATGGGCATCTATGGTCTGACGCAAGGCTTATTGCAAATCCCGTTTGGCATGGCGTCTGACCGTTTGGGTCGCAAGCGGGTGATTATTTTTGGCTTGCTCATTTTTGCGTTGGGCAGCTTGATCGCTGGTAGTGCCGACACCTTGACGGGTTTGTTGGTGGGCAGGTCTGTGCAGGGTGCGGGCGCGGTGTCTGCCGCTGTCACAGCTTTGTTGGCCGACCTGACCCGCGATGTGGTGCGCACCAAAGCTATGGCCTTGGTGGGCGCGAGCATCGGGCTAATGTTTGCCTTGTCGCTTGTGGTGTCGCCCGTGATTGCGGCGCACATTGGTTTGTCTGGCTTGTTTGTGTTGACGGCGGTGCTGGCGCTGTTGGGCACGGCCGTGGTGGTGTGGGGTGTACCGGCGGAGCCTGTGGCGCACAAAGATGCTGCCCGTGGTGGCCTGCGTCAGGTGCTGTCTAGCCCCGCCTTGCTGCGCCTGAACATTGGCGTGTTTGTCTTGCACGCGGTGCAGCTGGCCATGTGGGTGGCCATTCCAGCCTTCTTGGTGCAAGCCGGTTTGGGCAAGGACGACCACTGGCAAATTTATTTGCCCGCCGTGCTCGGCTCGTTCGTGTTGATGGGCGGTGTGTTTCCGCTCGAGCGCCGTGGCTATTTGCGGGCTGTGTTTTTAAGCGCCATTGCTTTGATTGCCTTGGTGCAAGTGGCGTTGCTGTGGGTGTCGTCGGGTGCGCCCAGCATTGCTTGCTTAGCTTGGTTGTTGTTTGCGTTTTTTTGTGGCTTCAACGTGTTGGAAGCTACGCAGCCCAGTTTGGTGTCGCGCATTGCCCCAGCCTCGTCGCGTGGCGCGGCCATGGGCGTGTACAACACCTTGCAGTCGTTGGGCTTTTTTGCAGGTGGCGTGATGGGCGGTCAGCTTGTCAAAAGCTACGGCACACAAGGCTTGTTTTTAACTTGCGCAGCACTCATGGTGCTGTGGCTGGTGGTAGCTTGGCCCATGATGGCGCCCAAGCGTGCGGCCCATTCCGCAAAGACCCCATAATTAGCCCCTATCTGGAGGAATTTACCCATGGCATCCGTTAACAAAGTCATCCTCGTCGGCAACTGTGGCCGCGACCCCGAAGTGCGCTACTTGCCCAGCGGCCAAGCCGTGGCCAATGTGAGCGTGGCGACATCCAGCCGTCGCAAAGACAAAAACAGCGGCGAGATGATTGAAGACACCCAATGGCATCGCGTCACGTTTTATGACCGCTTGGCCGAGATCGCTGGCGAATACGTCAAAAAAGGCCGCCCCATCTACGTGGAAGGCCGCTTGAAATACGGCGTGTACACCGACAAAACCACCGGCGTGGAAAAAAACACCGTGGACATCATTGCCACTGAGTTGCAACTCTTGGGCGGCCGCGAAGGCATGGGCGGCCCTAGCGGTGGTGGCGAAGAAGGCGGCGGTGGCTACAGCCGCCCAGCAGCTGCACCGCGCGCTGCAGCACCAGCTGCGCAACGCCCAGCGGCAGCTGCGCCGGCTAAGGGTGGCTTTGACGACATGGATGACGACATTCCCTTCTAAGTTGTCGCTACAAACTTAGCAAGCAACAAAAACCGACGGGCGTGAGCCAGTCGGTTTTTTTACGTATGTGTCCGTGATCAGTATCTTTTGACGTTGTGCAAAGTCTCTTGCGCAATCCATCCGATGCGCCCTTCGGCGTCCATGCGTTGAATGTCGTCCAGCGCCACGCGCATGATGTCGTTTTCTTGTTCCAGCTTGTAGACGCGGTTGCGCAAATTGCTCGCGTCTAACCACGAGCCTATGGCGCTGAGTAAGCGTGCAACGAAGACGCCCCAATTAGGCATAAGCGAAGAAGTGAGAAAGAGAAGACATGTGAGAAGTCTATTGGCAAATTTGGCGTTTTAGTTAGAGCGGCACAACGAAACGCACGCAAAAACGTTGACCAAAATAATTAAATATTTGCGTCAACAGGTGTGTATTAGCCCCCGTTGTTTGATCACTCCGATGTTGGAGTTGTTCAAAACCTCAAAGGAAATTTTGTATGAACAAGTTGATTGCCTCTTTGATCGTTGGTGCGTTCTCTGCTGCCGCGTTCGCAACCTCACCGGTTGCACCAGTGGCAACACCTGCAACCGCCGCACCAGCTGTGCCCGCTGCAACTGCTAAGGCGCAAGCTGCGCCAGTTGCTAAAGCCGAAGCTAAAAAAATGGTGAAAGAAAAAGCCGCTGTTGTGAAGACCGATGCCACCAAGAAAGTGGAAGCCAAAGCGCCTGCTGCTGCAGCCGTTATCAAGTAAAGCCAACGCGGCATTGAGCCGCGGGCAACTCAGGCAGGGGTTGTGTTCAGCGCTGCAGCGCTGGCAATGACCCCGCCGCCCATACACACCTCACCGTCATACAACACCGCCGATTGGCCGGGCGTGACGGCCCACTGAGGATCATCAAAGTCAAGCACCAGCTCGCCTTCGTCGTTGTAGCTCAGCTCGCACGGCGCATCGGCTTGGCGGTAGCGGGTTTTGGCGGCGTACCGGCCGGGTGCTGGCTGATGCGGGGCGCACCAGCTTAGGTCGTCGGCGTGCAGCGAGCCGTAAAGCAACCAAGGGTGGTCATGGCCTTGTACAACATACAAGGTGTTCGTGGCCAAGTCTTTGCGGGCTACAAACCACGGCTGGTGTTCGCCGCCACCGCGCTGTGCGCCCTTCTCCTTCAAGCCGCCAATGCCTAAGCCTTGACGCTGGCCGAGTGTGTAAAAGCTCAGGCCCACATGTGTGCCAATTTTGCGGCCTCGCTCATCTTTGATGGGTCCAGGCTCGTTGGCGATGTAGCGGTTTAAAAACTCACGGAAAGGGCGCTCGCCGATAAAGCAAATGCCAGTGGAGTCTTTTTTCTTGGCGTTGGGCAAGCCAATTTCATCCGCAATTCGGCGCACTTCGGTTTTGCGCAGCTCGCCCACGGGGAATAAAGTTTTAGACAGTTGCGCTTGGTTCAAGCGGTGCAAAAAGTAGCTTTGGTCTTTGCTCGGATCCAAGCCTTTGAGCAGTTGAAACTCGCCGGCCACTTCGCGCACACGGCAGTAGTGGCCAGTGGCAATTTTTTCAGCGCCAAGGCGCATGGCGTGGTCTAAGAACGCTTTGAACTTGATTTCAGCGTTACACAAGATGTCGGGGTTGGGCGTGCGGCCGCCTTGGTATTCGCGCAAGAACTCGGCAAACACGCGGTCTTTGTATTCAGCGGCAAAGTTGACGTGTTCAATCTCAATGCCAATCACGTCGGCCACGGCGGCGGCGTCGACGAAGTCGATGTTGGACGAGCAGTATTCGCTGTCGTCATCGTCTTCCCAGTTTTTCATGAAAATACCGACAACGTCGTAGCCTTGTTGTTTCAACAAGTAGGCACTGACGGCCGAGTCCACGCCGCCGCTCAAGCCCACCACCACACGTTTGTTATTTGCCATGGGGCAATTATCCCTTTGTGGCGCTCAGCACACTGGGGTCTGTGTAAATCAGGCCTAACGGAAAACGTTGTCCAGCCAAGTGGTCTTCCATGCAACGCAGCACCAAGGGGCTGCGCAGGCGGTGCGCGTTCGCGCGTATTTCTTCGGGCGTCATCCACAGGGTGCGCACGATGCCTTTGTCCAGTTTGGCGCCCACGACTTGTTCGCCCAAATCGCCGCAATAAGCCAAGCGCAAGTAGGTCACGTCTTCGGCAGCGTACCCTTCGCGGGCGGGGCGCAGCAGACGAGACATATAGATACCCACCATCTCTGTGGGTTTGAAGGTGAAGGTGGTTTCTTCGAATGCTTCGCGTGCGCAGCCGTCTTCGGGGGATTCACCTGGGTCGAGGTGGCCGGCGGGGTTGTTCAGGCGCAAACCTTCGGGCGTATGCTCTTCGATGAGCAGATAACGACCCTCGCGCGCAATGATGGCGGCGACGGTGACACTGGGTTTCCAACGTTTATTCATCCGCGCATTATCTTTCGGGTAAATCCGTCTCTGCCGCCTTTGTAAAGTCGTGTAACCTTGCATCACTCTGACAAAAATAAGTACTCACACGAGGAGAAGCGCATGTTGATAGGTGTTCCCGCCGAGACGACGGCAGGTGAGACCCGTGTGGCCGTCACGCCTGAGACGGCCAAAAAACTCATTTCCCAAGGGCACAACGTCCGCGTGCAAGCTGGGGCAGGTGTTGCCGCCAGCGTGCCAGATGCGGCTTATGTGGCGGCGGGTGCCGAGGTGGTCGATGCCGCTGGCGCTTGGGGTTGTGATTTGGTGCTCAAGGTGCGCGCCCCCGAAGCCGCTGAGGCCGCAAGCATCAAGTCCGGCAGTACGGTGGTGGGTATGTTGGAGCCCTTCCATGCACAAGGCCTGCAACGCTTAGCGACGGCGGGTGCCACAGGTTTTGCTTTAGAAGCCGCACCCCGCACCACCCGTGCACAAAGCATGGACGTGTTGTCCTCACAGGCCAACATCGCAGGCTACAAAGCCGTCATGCTGGCAGCTGACAAATACCAACGCTTCTTCCCCATGTTGATGACGGCGGCAGGAACGGTCAAAGCCGCTCGTGTGGTCATCCTCGGTGTGGGGGTGGCGGGCTTGCAAGCCATTGCCACCGCCAAGCGTTTGGGTGCAGTGATTGAAGCGACCGACGTGCGCCCCAGCGTGAAAGAACAAGTGGAGTCACTCGGCGCGAAATTCATCGACGTACCGTTTGAAAGTCAAGATGAAAAGGATGCTGCCGAAGGCGTGGGAGGTTATGCCCGCCCCATGCCGCAAAGCTGGTTGGACCGTCAAAAGGTCGAAGTGGCCAAGCGTGTGGCAATCGCAGACATCGTCATCACCACGGCGCTCATTCCCGGTCGCGCAGCCCCTGTGCTGGTGACCGAAGACATGGTCAAGGCCATGAAGCCAGGCGCGGTCATCATTGACATTGCGGCAGGCAAAGGCGCCAACGGTACCGATGGCAATTGCCCGCTGACCGAAGCCGGCAAGACCGTCATCAAGCACGGCGTAACGATTGTGGGCGAAACCAACTTGCCGGCCCTGGTGGCCGCCGACGCCAGCGCCCTTTACGCGCGCAACGTGCTCGACTTCTTGAAGCTCGTCATCAACAAAGAAGGTGCGTTGCACATCGATCTAGAAGACGACATCGTGGCCGCTTGCTTAGTCACCCGCGATGGCGCGGTGGTGAAGAAATAAAAACGAGGAACAACACATGGATGCAGTCTCTCCCACCCTCGTCAACTTGATTATTTTTGTCTTGGCCATCTACGTGGGTTACCACGTCGTTTGGACCGTGACCCCTGCCTTGCACACCCCGCTCATGGCGGTGACCAATGCCATCTCAGCCATCGTCATTGTGGGCGCCATGCTGGCTGCGGCCATGACGCAAACCACGCTGGGTAAAACCATGGGTGTGTTGGCGGTGGCGCTGGCGGCGGTCAACGTGTTTGGTGGCTTTATGGTCACGCGTCGCATGCTGGAAATGTTTAGGAAAAAAGACAAACCCGCTAAAGCTGCGGCAGGAGACAAAGCATGAACATGGACTTTGTTTCAATGAACCTCGTCACCTTGATGTACTTGGTGGCGAGTGTGTGTTTCATTCAGGCGCTCAAAGGCCTGAGCCATCCCACCACATCGATTCGCGGCAACGTATTTGGCATGACGGGCATGACGATTGCCGTGCTGACCACGGCGGCGTTGATTGTGAAGCTGTCGGGTTCGAGCATGGGGATGGGCTGGGTTTTAGCGGGCCTCGTGGTCGGTGGCGGTGCCGGTACCCTCATGGCACAACGCGTGGAGATGACCAAAATGCCAGAGCTGGTGGCCTTCATGCACAGCATGATTGGTTTGGCTGCGGTGTTCATCGGCGTGGCGGCGGTGGCAGAGCCTTGGGCGTTTGGCATCACACCCGCCCCGCAAGAGTTGATCACCAAGGTGCAAACGACGTCGGGCGTGGTCATCACTGAGATGATGCAGCGCTTTCCTATTCCAGCCGGTAACCGCTTAGAGCTGTTCCTCGGTGCGGCCATCGGTGCGATCACCTTCAGTGGCTCGGTGATTGCGTTCGGCAAGCTCTCGGGCAAGTACAAATTCCGTTTGTTCCAGGGCACGCCGGTGAGTTTTGCGGGTCAACACATGCTCAACCTCGTGTTGGGTTTGGTCACCATCGGTTTGGGTTTGATGTTTGTGGCGACCGAAAGCTGGAGTGCGTTCTTCGCCATGCTCGCTTTGTCGTTTGTGATGGGCGTGCTCATCATCATCCCGATCGGCGGTGCGGACATGCCAGTGGTGGTGTCCATGCTCAACAGCTACTCGGGTTGGGCGGCAGCGGGCATTGGCTTCTCGCTCAACAACAGCATGCTCATCATTGCGGGTAGTTTGGTGGGTAGCTCGGGTGCGATTCTGAGTTACATCATGTGCAAGGCGATGAACCGCTCCTTCTTCAGCGTGATCTTGGGCGGCTTTGGTGCCGAGGCTGTCACGGCCGTCGCCGGCGCGCAAGAGCAACGCCCAGTGAAGAGTGGCAGTGCCGATGATGCGGCCTACATTTTGGCCAATGCCGAGTCGGTGGTGATCGTGCCTGGCTACGGTTTGGCGGTGGCGCGTGCGCAGCATGCGGTGAACGAGTTGGCAGAGAAGCTGATGCACAAAGGCATCAGCGTGAAATACGCGATTCACCCGGTGGCGGGTCGCATGCCTGGACACATGAACGTGCTCTTGGCGGAGGCCGAGGTGCC
>CANCGU010000116.1 GCA_947377705.1 Comamonadaceae bacterium | reverse complement strand
GAAAAATCCGGGCGTCATCATGGATGTGAGCTTTGATGCCAACGGGGACCTCGACCGCGAGAGCTTTTTGATTGAAGTGAAAAACGGACGTCAAGTGGTGACTGCCACTTTGCCTGCTTTGAATGCCAAGAAGTAAGACCTGAACTGACATGACCGACTTCCTACAACTCTTTTTCAGTGGCCTAGCCACCGGCAGCATTTATGCGCTGGCGGCCTTGGGCTTTACCTTGCTTTGGCAAGCCTCCGGCACCATCAACTTCGCGCAAGGCGAGTTTGTGATGCTGCCTGCTTTCATGATGTTGGGCTTCTTGGCTGCAGGCTTTCCTTTGATGTTGAGCTTTGCCGCGAGTTGTGTGGTGTCGGTCTTTGTCTTGGGCTGGTTGTTCAAGCGCGGCGTGGTAGATCCCCTCTTCAAGTTTGGCATGATGCCCATCGTGGTGGCGACCATTGGTTTGTCCATCGCCATGCGCAATGCGGTACGTGCGGGTTACAGCGCTGAGCCACAACCTTTCCCTAACCTGTTCCCAGATGAGGTCTACAACATTGCCGGTGTGACCATTTCGGCGACCGACATTGGTACCTTTGTGTTTGCGATTGCGCTGGTGTTGGTGACGCAAGCTTTCTTGGCCAAAACCGTCACCGGCCGTGCCATGCAAGCGGTGGCACAAAACACCGAAAGCGCTTCGGTGTTGGGCATCAACGTGCCCCGCATGATTTTTTACACCTTCGCCATCAACGCGGTGCTAGCTGCAGCCGCTGCAATTTTGGTGACGCCAACTTACTTAGCGAAGTTCGACATGGGTGCGTCGCTGGGTAATAAGGCCTTCTTCGCTGCCATCATTGGTGGCTTCAATAATTCACGCGGTGCGTTGTTGGGCGGCGTGATTGTGGGCGTGTGTGAAAACCTGGCGGCTGCCTACATTTCGCCCGCGTACAAAGACGCAGTGGCGCTGATCATTTTCATGGTCGTGATTTTGTTCAAGCCACAAGGCTTGCTTGGTAAAAAAGTGGAGCGCAAAGTATGAAGAAGCTCGCCATTCTTGTTGGCCTCTTGGGGCTGTTGGCCTGTATTTTTGTGCCCACCTTGCTCAAAAATCACGGTGTCTATTTGTTCACCTATTGGCTGATCTATGTGATCGCCACGATGGGCTTGAACCTCACCATCGGGTACGCCGGTCAAAAGTCACTCGGCCATGCCGCATTCTTTGGCATTGGGGCGTACACCGTGGCGGTGATGATGCAAGCGGGTTACAGCTTTTGGCTCGGTATGCCACTCGCCGCTTTGGGTTGCTTTATGGTGGGCTTGGCTTTGGGCTTTCCTGCGCTGCGCGTACAAACTATTTACTTGGCGTTTGCCACACTCGGTTTCAACACCGCCGTGTGGTTGGTGATGCGCAATGAAGAGTGGCTCACCGGCGGCACGTTTGGCATCAACAACATTGCACGTCCTGAAGCCTTCGGCATCAGCTTTGATGGCAACTTGGCTTACTACTATTTGGTTTTGGCGTTTGCGGTGGTCCTCGGCTTGTTGCTGTGGGGCTTGCTCAATTCACCTTGGGGCAAAGCTTTCACGGCCTTGCGAGATAACCCTATCCGCGCCGAGAGCTTGGGTGTGGATATTCGCGGCTACACCTTGTTGAGCTTTGCCATTGGCGCGGCCTATGCGGGTGTCGCAGGTGGCTTGTTTGGCTCGATGGTGCAGTTCATTGACCCCGCACCGTTCACGGTGGAAGCGTCCATCATGATGTACCTCATGGTGGTGGTGGGTGGCCCTGGTTATTTCTTGGGGCCCTTGCTCGGTGCTGCGGTGGGCGTGATCTTGCCGGAGTGGTTGCGTTTTGCACAGGCCTGGTATTTGTTTGTGTTCGGCACTGCCGTGGTCATGTTGATGATTTGGTTGCCCGATGGTTTGCTGAGCATTCCTGACCGCCTGCGTGCAAAACGTCAGTCGCGTGAAGCATCCGCTGCGCGCGCGGCGGCTGGCCCATCAGGAGTGAAGGCATGACGAATTCAAACATTCAACCCGTTCTGAAAGTCACCGACTTGAAGAAGGCCTACGGCGCGATTCAAGCGGTGGGTGGCGTGTCTTTTGAAGTTCGCCCAGGCGAAATCTTTGGTGTCATTGGCCCCAATGGTTCAGGCAAAACTACTTTGTTCAACAGCATGTTGGGTCAGATCACACCGGACACCGGCAAGATCGAACTCAACGGCCAAGACGTGACGCAGTTAGGCCCTTTGGAACTCAACCGCCTTGGCGTGGGTCGTACCTTTCAAACTCTGCAGGTGTTTGGCAAGATGACCGTGCGCGACAACTTGATTGTGGCTGCGCAAGAGCATCAAGGCACGATGTTCAGCCGCATGTTCGCGCCCAACGATTCCAACTTGGGTGACAAGGCGGATGCGCTGATTGATCAGTTCCACATCCGACATGTGGCTGACAAGAAAGCGGGCGAGCTGAGCTACGGCCAACAAAAATTGGTGGACATTGCCATGGCCTTCATGAGTGAGCCAGACTTGGTGTTGCTCGACGAACCTTGCGCCGGTGTGAATCCCTCGTTGGTGGGCGGTATCAGCACCTTGCTCAAAGACTTGAACAAAACCCGAAGGTCTGATGGCAAAGCCAGCAGTTTTGTGGTGATTGAGCACAACATGGACTTTGTGATGGATTTGTGCCATCGCATCATGGTGATGGTCGAAGGCAAGGTGATGGCCATTGGCACACCGGCCGAGATTCGCGCCAATAAACAAGTGCTCGACGCTTACTTAGGGAGTTGATCATGAGCGAACAACACACGGACACAACCCCATGCATCGCGTTTCACGATGTCGTGGCGGGTTACAAAGATTTCATGATCTTGAACAACCTGTCGTTCACTGTACCCAAGGGCTCCATCACCTTGCTGATTGGCCCCAATGGTGCCGGTAAATCGACTGTGCTCAAAACTTTGTTTGGCTTGCTCACGCCGCGTCAAGGCAAGATTCGTTTGAACGGCGATGACATCACGGGCGCCACACAAAAAGACTTGCTCGCACGCGGTATTGCCTTTGTGCCACAGGGGCGCAATTTGTTTGGTCAACTCTCGGTGTACGAAAACTTAGAGCTGGGCGGCATCACGCTGGGCATGAAGACCACGCATGAGCGAATTCCTGAAGTGTTGGAGTTCTTCCCACGCGTGAAAGAGCGCATGAACTCCTTGGCTTCATCGCTGTCGGGTGGTGAACAAAAGCAACTGGAAATTGGCCGCGCTTTGCTGTTGCGTCCCAAAGTCTTGTTGATTGACGAGCCCTCGATTGGCTTGTCGCCGATGGTGGTGCAAGACGTGTTCAAGCTCTTGCGCAAATTGGCAGACCAAGGCACCACGGTGCTGATGGTGGAGCAAAACGTGAAGAGTGCGCTGAAGTACTCGGACAACGCCATTGCTTTGGAGTCTGGCCGTTTGGTGCTGTACAAATCAGCTGCTGAAATTTTGGCTGACCCACAAATGGAGCGCTTGTTCTTGGGTGGCGCGCATACCACCACGGCAGCAGCAACCACCGTTTAAGCATGAGTCCGGTGAACATCGCTGTCGCCGGTGCGGGCGTGATTGGTCGTGCCCACATGGCCGTCATCGCGCAAAACCCGCAGTGCCGGCTGAGTGCGATTGCCGATCCGTCTGAGGCTGCGCAAGCCTTGGCCCAGCAACACGGCGTACCTTGGTATGCCACATTGGATGCGTTGCTGGCCAAAGCTTTGCCCAACGGGGTGATTCTGGCCACGCCCAATGCCTTGCATGTGCCGCAAGCTTTGCAGTGCATTGCGGCGGGTGTGCCAGTGTTGGTGGAGAAGCCGATGGCGCACACCGTGGCCGATGCCCAGAAGCTGGTGTACGCCACGCAAATGCACTCAGCCAAAGTGTTGATTGGTCATCACCGTGCCCACAGCCCCATCATGCGTCAAGCCAAAGCGGTGATCGACGAGGGACGTTTGGGCCGACTGGTCAGCGTCATGGGCAGTGCCATGTTTTACAAGCCCGATGACTACTTCACGCAAGCGCCTTGGCGGCGCGAGGTAGGCGGTGGCCCCATCTTGATCAACCTCATCCACGAGATTCACAACTTGCGCATGTTGTGCGGCGAGATCGTTGAGGTGCAAGCGATGACCTCTAACGCGGTGCGTGGTTTTGCGGTGGAAGACACAGCGTCCATCACGTTTCGTTTTGCATCGGGGGTGTTGGCGTCGTTCATGCTGTCAGACACATCGGCCTCGGCGCGGAGTTGGGAGCAAACAGCCCAAGAAAACAAAGCCTACGCCAGCTATGACGATGAAGACTGTTATGTCATTGCAGGCACGGCGGGCAGTTTGGCTGTACCGACCATGCGTTTGAAAACCTATGCAACCCCAGAAGACCGGTCGTGGTTCAAGCCCTATCAGCGCAGCACCGTGGCCTTAAAGCTTGAAGACCCCTTGCGTTTGCAAATGGACCATTTCATTCGCGTCATTCGAGGTGAAGTCGAACCTTTGGTGAGTGCGCACGATGGGTTGCAAAACTTGCTGGTGGTCGAAGCGATTGCACAAGCTGCGGCAAGCCAGCATACCGTGCGCTTCAGTGAACGTTGAGTTTGGCAATCGAGGTGTGTCAGTGGTTCAAGCGCACCGCTTGTCCTGTCTTTGCGCTGGCTTGAATGGCATCCAACGTGGCTGCAATGTCGTGGCTGGCCGCTGCCGCGCGGTCGATGGCGGGCATGTCTTGTTCGCGTACCACTTTGGCAAACGCCTCGGCGGCAAAGCGAAAACCACTGCCTGATGCCGAGCGAATTTCTTCAAACGGAACGCTGTTGGCAATGCCTTGGCGCACACGCAGTTGGCTGGGCAAGTAACCCCAGGCGTGTGTGTGCGAGTCGCTGGTGTGGTTGAGGTATTCGGTTTCGACCGTGCCGTGTGAGCCGACGATGGTAGCCCTGCGGTGGTTGGCTGTGTCCATGGCACAAGACATTTGTGCGCGTCGGCCATCGGCGTAAAACAAGGTGGCCATCATGCTGATGTCCACGCCCGTGGCGGCCCAGTTGGCATGAGCCATCACACGCTCAGGTGCGCAGCCCATCACCAATCGAATCAAGCTCAGTGGATAGCTGCCCGCATCCAGCAAGGCGCCGCCACCGAGGTCGGGCTTCATGCGGATGTTGGTGTCGGTGTTGCCCACGGTAAAGCCAAAGCTGGCTTGCATGCTGCGCACTTCGCCAATCTTGTCGTGGCTCAAGCAAGCCAGCAAATCACGGGTTTGTGGTTGGAACCAGTAAGGGTAGGCCTCTAGCAACATCACGCCACATTGGCGTGCCACTTGAAACATGTGCGTCACTTCGGCGAGGTTGAGTGCCAGCGGTTTTTCGCACAGCACATGCTTGCCCAGTTGCATGGCTCGAATGGCCCACTCGCCGTGTAGGCTGTTGGGCAGGGGGATATAAATGGCGTCTAGCGCGGCATCGGCCAACAAGGCCTCGTAACTGCCGTGTGCGCGTGGGATGTGGAAGCTCTGTGCAAAGGTTTGTGCTTTGGCCAAGTCACGGCTGGCCACGGCTTGGATGGACACCTGCGAGCTGCCATTCACATCGCGCGTAAATTGTTTAGCAATGTTGGCGCAGCCCAAAATACCAAGGCGCAAAGGGGCGGGGCGTGAGGGCGTCATAGAAGAACATCCGCAATGAGTTTGAGGGAGACGACAAACAACCCGCCTTGTACCAAGCGGTAAAACCAAACATCAGCAATTTTCTTGGTGATGTAAGCCCCTAGTACCGTGCCCACCAAGGCGAATGGCATCAGGTCGGCTGCACGCATCAAGTCATCGTAAGAGTAAGGTTGCAAGAGTTGGTAGGGCCAGATTTTCGCGGCGTTGATGACCGCAAACAGCAGTGTGGCCGTGCCTGCAAATTGAATCTTAGGCAAGCGTTGGGGCAACACATAAATTTGAAACGGTGGCCCGCCCGCATGAGAGATGAAGCTGGTAAACCCCGCCACAGTTCCCCAGAACCAGCCTTTTTTGGTGTCTGCGGGTTGCTTGTCTTGGGGCGTCTTGCGCAGCCAAGTGTTCAGGCAAAAGCCCACACCCATAAAACCAATCATCAGCTTGACCGCACTGTCAGAGGTGAACGAGGCCGTGAGCCAACCAATGAGCACACCCAGCACACCTGCTGGAATGAGGATTTTTAAATTGGGCATGCTGAAATCTTTGCGATACAACCAAACGCTCACCACATCCGAGATGATGTAGATGGGCAGCAACAAGACCGCCGCTTTCACGGGCGACATGAACAGCGAGAGCAGGGGAACGGCCAGCATGCCCACCGTGGGCAAGCCGCCTTTGGACAGCCCCACCAAGAGAGCGGCCAGTCCAGCTAAGACGAAGTAAGAATCAAATGACATGTTTGGTTTTTCGAGTGCGTGGGTGAGTTTACGCACGCGTGTGCGCGTAGGGCGGCATTAGGGTTCTTCAGGAGACAGCAGCCTACTTTTGTCCCCCTATACTTTCGGAATGAACGAAACGGTACATTCTGCACGTAAAGCGCCCAAACGCACCAACGATCCCGAGCGGACGATGGCGGGCATCATGGCCGTCGCAACGCAAGAGTTCGCGGCCAAGGGCTTAGCGGGCGCGCGCATCGATGCGATTGCCGATGCCACGCACACCAGCAAGCGCATGATCTATTACTACTACGGCAACAAAGAGGGCTTGTACCTGGCTGTGCTCGAAGATGCGTACCGTCGAATTCGCGCCACCGAGGCCGATTTGCATTTGGCTGACCTGTCTCCCGAGGAGGCGCTCAAAGCTTTGGTGGGCTTCACCTTCGATCACCACCACAGCAACCAAGATTTCATTCGTTTGGTGATGAACGAGAACATTCAGCGTGGCGCCTATTTGGCGCAAAGCAAACACATTCAAGACTTGAACGTGTCTGCCATTGAATCCATCGAGGCGCTTTACAAACGAGGCGTCAAAGCAGGGGTGTTCCGCAAAGGGCTAGACCCTATCGATATTCATGCGTCGATTTCGGCGCTGACATTCTTCAATGTGTCCAACCGCTACACCTTCGATCTGATCTTCAAACGCAACGGTCAAACCGACAAAGCGCTGGCTGCACGACGCCAAAGTGTGGTTGACATGGTTCTGCGGTTTGTAAGTTATTCGAATTTGGCATAACAGATAGTTTGCTATGCAAGAATTAATACGGGTTTTCACTAGGTCGCTACAAAGTAACTGTTTTGTACATTTTGTTCCAGCCTATATTTTTCAAGGACTTCCCAATGCTTAATCGTTTTTTGGATCGCTATTGTCGGTTTCTCGAACTGGTGATCTCTGTTGCTCTTGCCGTGATGGTGGTTTTGGTTTTTGGCAACGTGGTGATGCGTTACGCCTTTAACTCTGGCATCACCTTGTCGGAAGAGTTGTCGCGTTGGTTGTTCGTGTGGGTGACCTTCTTGGGCGCCATCGTGGCGATGAAAGATGGCGCACATTTGGGCTCTGACACCATCGTGTCTAAGTTGTCCGTGCGTTGGCAAAAAATCTTTTTGGTCATTGGCCACGGTTTGATGTTGTTCATCTGCTGGCTATTGTTCAAAGGCTCGTTAGACCAAACCATCATCAACTGGGACTCCACCAGCGCTGTGATGGAGGCCTCCATGGGAATTTTCTATGCTTGCGGCATGGTGCTTGCCGTTTCAGGCGGGTTGATTTTGGTTGATCACTTATTGCGTTTGATGCGTGGTGAGTTGGCTGACAGTGAGTTGATTGGTGTCCGTGAGTCGGAAGAAGAGCCCATCGACGTTCCTGCCCCCCTCAAGTAAATCCCAAGGAATTCAATCATGACAATCGCTGTATTTTTGGGCTCTTTGCTCGCCGCCATGGCGCTGGGTGTGCCTATCGCTTTTTCTTTGTTGCTGTGTGGCTCCGCTTTGATGTGGCACATGGATATGTTTGATGCGCAAATCTTGGCGCAAAACGTGATTGAAGGCTCCAACAGCTTTCCTTTGTTGGCTGTGCCTTTCTTCATGTTGGCGGGTGAGGTGATGAACACGGGGGGCTTGTCGCGTCGCATCGTCGATTTCGCGATGGCTTTGGTGGG
>CANCGU010000115.1 GCA_947377705.1 Comamonadaceae bacterium | reverse complement strand
AAGTCGATTGGTTTGGTCGGCAGCTTCCTCTACGCTTTGGGTAATTTCTTTGTGTATGGCCCTTTGCGCAACAACCTCGGCATGAGCCGCGTGCGCGTGGCCTACACGGCGGGTGAGGCCATTGGTCCCGATTTGTTCAGCTTCTACCGCTCCATTGGTGTGAACTTGAAGCAGCTCTATGGTTCCACCGAAACCGCCGTGTTCGTGTGCTTGCAGCCAGACCACGAAGCGCGTGCCGACACCGTGGGCGTGCCCTGCGCAGGCGTGGAAATCAAAGTGGCCGACAACGGCGAAATCTTGGTCAAGTCACCGGGCTTGCTCAAAGGCTATTACAAAAACGATGCTGCAACGGCCGAAGTCCTGACGGCCGATGGCTGGTACCACACCAGCGATGCGGGTTTCTTGGATGCGCATGGCCATTTGAAAATCATTGACCGCGTCAAAGACGTGGGCCGCATCAAAGGTGGCAGCAACGACGGCGCCATGTTTGCACCGAAGTACGTGGAGAACAAGCTCAAGTTCTTCCCGCACATTAAAGAAGTGGTGGCCTATGGCGACCAACGCGAAAAAGTGTGCGTGATGATCAACATCGACATGGAAGCCGTGGGTAACTGGGCTGAGCGACGTAACCTGCCTTATGCGGGCTACACCGACTTGGCGCAAAAGCCTGAGGTGTATCAACTGATCAAAGAGTGCGTTGAGAAAGTTAACGCCGATTTGTCAGCTGACGAACTCTTGGCCGGTAGCCAAGTGAGCCGCTTCCTCGTGTTGCACAAAGAACTCGATGCCGATGACGGTGAACTCACCCGTACCAACAAAGTGCGTCGCGGCTTTATTGCCGAAAAATACGACGCCTTGGTGGGCGCGCTGTACAACGGTGCTACCGAGCAATTCATTGAAACCGTGGTGAAGTTTGAAGACGGCCGCACTGGCAGCGTGAGCGCCACGCTCAAACTGTCTGACGCCAAAACCTTCGCGCCTGTGGGGAAAGCAGCATGAGCAAGAAAATCGGCGACGTCATCCTCGACGTCAAAAACATCAGTTTGCGTTTCGGTGGTGTGAAGGCGTTGACCGACATCTCCTTCAATGTCAAAGAACACGAAGTGCGCGCCATCATTGGCCCCAACGGCGCTGGCAAGAGCTCCATGCTCAACTGTATTAACGGCGTGTACGCCCCGCAAGAAGGCTCCATCACGTTCCGTGGTGAAACCTTTGGTCACATGGACAGCCACCAAGTGGCCACCATGGGCATTGCGCGTACCTTCCAAAACTTGGCCTTGTTCAAAGGCATGAGCGTGATTGACAACATCATGACAGGGCGCAATCTGCGCATCAAGAGCAATCTGTTCATGCAGGCCTTGCGCATCGGTCCCGCTCAGCGCGAAGAAGAAGAGCATCGCGAAAAGGTGGAACACATCATCGACTTCCTTGAAATTCAAGCGCACCGCAAAACGCCCGTGGGCCAGTTGCCCTACGGTTTGCAAAAGCGTGTTGACTTAGGTCGTGCCTTGGCGATGGAGCCACAAATGCTGTTGCTCGACGAACCCATGGCTGGCATGAACGTGGAAGAAAAACAAGATATGTGCCGCTTCATCTTGGATGTGAACGAAGAGTTCGGTACCACCATCGTGTTGATTGAACACGACATGGGCGTGGTGATGGACATTTCTGACCGTGTGGTCGTGCTCGACTACGGCAAGAAGATTGGCGACGGCGCTCCCGATGAGGTGCGCAACAACGAGGAAGTCATCAGCGCTTACCTCGGCACTTCACACTAAGGACAAGAACATGGCATTTTTTCTAGAAGCCCTTTTTGGCGGTCTGATGGCCGGCATGTTGTATTCATTGGTGGCGCTGGGTTTTGTTTTGATTTTCAAAGCTTCAGGCGTTTTCAACTTCGCACAAGGCGCGATGGTGCTGTTTGCCGCGTTGGCCATGGCTCGCTTCTCCGAGTGGGTGCCGGGTTGGCTGGGTATCGACAGTCAATTTTTGGCCAATGTGATTGCCTTCGTGTTGGCAGGTGCTTGCATGTTTGTGTTGGCGTGGACCATTGAGCGCTTGGTGTTGCGCCACTTGGTCAACCAAGAAGGCGTCACGTTGTTGATGGCCACCTTGGGCATTACCTACTTCTTGGATGGTTTGGGTCAAGGCATCTTTGGCAGCGACATCTACAAGATTGATGTGGGAATGCCTAAAGACCCCGTGTTCTTGTTGGGCTCGATCTTTGAAGGTGGCGTCATGATCAACCTCGAAGACGTCTATGCCGCTTGCATTGCCGCTTTGCTGGTGTTTGTGCTGTCGATGTTTTTCCAAAAAACCACCACAGGTCGTGCGCTGCGCGCGGTGGCAGACGACCATCAAGCCGCTCAGTCGATTGGTATTCCCCTCAACCGCATTTGGGTCATCGTGTGGTTTGTGGCAGGTTTGACGGCGCTCGTGGCGGGCATCATCTGGGGCTCCAAGATGGGCGTGCAGTTCTCGCTCACCACTGTTGCTTTGCGTGCCTTGCCTGTGATTATTTTGGGTGGCTTGACATCCGTGCCTGGCGCCATCATCGGCGGTTTGATCATCGGTGTGGGCGAAAAGCTCTCCGAGGTGTATGTCGGCCCGATGGTGGGTGGCGGTATTGAGATTTGGTTTGCCTATGTGCTGGCCTTGGTGTTCTTGTTGTTCCGCCCACAAGGTTTGTTCGGCGAGAAAATTATTGACCGCGTGTAAGGAGAAAAATAAATGTTTTACAGAGAAAACGGTCAATTCAAAACCAGCTATCGCGCGGATCAGCAGATCTTCCCGATCACGCAAGATCGCTGGATGATCCTTGCACTTGTGCTGTTCGCCTTCATCGGTATTCCTGCGATGGTGGACGAGTACATGTACCGCGCCATTTTGATTCCCTTCCTTATTCTGTCGCTGGCGGCTTTGGGGGTGAACATCTTGGTGGGCTATTGCGGTCAGATTTCTTTGGGTTCTGGCGCTTTCATGGCGGTGGGGGCCTATATGGCCTACAACACCTACATCCGCATTGAGGGTGTGCCGCTCATCTTGGCCTTGCTGTCAGGCGGTTTCTTTGCCACGTTGGTGGGTATCTTTTTTGGTATTCCTAGCTTGCGTGTGAAGGGCTTGTATTTGGCGGTTGCTACGCTCGCTGCCCAGTTTTTCTGTGATTGGGCGTTCTTGCGCATTGGCTGGTTTACCAACAACAACGCATCAGGCTCGGTTTCGGTCTCTAACTTGAGCGTCATGGGTTTGCCCATCGGCACACCGGTCGAGAAGTATTTGTTCTGCCTCTCATTCCTCGTGGTGTTTGGCTTGTTGGCCAAAAACTTGGTCCGCTCGGCCATCGGCCGTGAGTGGATGGCCATTCGCGACATGGACGTGGCGGCTGCGGTGATTGGCATTCGCCCTGTTTATGCCAAGCTCAGCGCGTTTGCGGTCAGCTCATTCATCGTGGGTGTGGCAGGGGCCTTGTGGGGCTTCATTCACCTGGGTTCATGGGAGCCGGCTGCGTTCTCAATTGATCGCAGCTTCCAGTTGCTGTTCATGGTCATCATTGGCGGCATGGGCTCCATCATGGGCAGCTTCTTTGGCGCGGCTTTCATCGTGATCTTGCCTATCTTTTTGAACCAATTCTTGCCCTTGTTTGGTGAGGTGTTTGGTGTCGCCATTTCCACAGCCACGGTGTCGCATGTGGAGTCCATGGTTTTCGGCGCATTGATTGTTTGGTTCTTGATTGTTGAGCCTCACGGCTTGGCAAAGCTGTGGTCCATCGCCAAACAAAAGCTTCGCTTGTGGCCTTTCCCGCATTAATTTTCCTTGACCTTCATAAAACTTTTAACAGGAGACAATCCAATGAAATTTCATCAAATCACCACAGCCGTGACCTTGGTTGCTGCGGCCCTCACGGGCAGCTTGGTCAGCACGCAAGCTGCCGCACAAGCCAAAGAGCAGTTTTTCCCTGCTCTGGTGTATCGCACCGGTGCTTATGCGCCTAACGGCATTCCATTTGCCAACGGCTTCATTGACTACCTCAAGCTCACCAATGAGCGCGGTGGCATCAATGGTGTCAAAGTTATCTACGAAGAATGTGAAACCGCTTACGCCACAGACCGTGGCGTGGAGTGTTACGAACGTCTGAAGGGCAAGAATGGCGGCGCAACCGTGTTCCAACCTTTGTCGACCGGCATCACCTTTGCCTTGACTGAAAAAGCACCGATCGACAAGATTCCCGTCTTGACACCCGGCTTGGGCCGCAGCGAGTCACAAGATGGCGGCGTGTTCAAGTGGAACTTCCCGTTGGCGGGCACCTATTGGGTGGCGGCTGACACCATCATTCAAGACATCGGCAAGCGTGAAGGCGGCCTTGACAAACTCAAGGGCAAAAAGATCGCGTTGATGTACCACGACAGCCCCTTCGGCAAAGAAGCCATTCCTATGTTGCAAGAGCGCGCCGCTTTGCACGGCTTCCAACTCAGCTTGTTGCCTGTGACACACCCAGGTGTGGAGCAAAAATCCACTTGGTTGCAAATTCGCCAAAACCGTCCTGACTACGTGGTCAACTGGGGTTGGGGTGTGATGAACTCCACCGCTTTGAAAGAAGCCCAAGCCACAGGCTATCCACGCGAAAAAATGTATGGCGTGTGGTGGGCAGGTGCTGAGCCAGACGTCAAAGACGTGGGCCAAGGTGCCAAGGGCTATACCGCGGTGATGATGCAGCACGGCGCAGAAAAGAAGTCTGACGTGGTGAAAGAAATTCTCGCCAAAGTTCACGGCAAAAAGCAAGGCACAGGCCCCATCGAAGAAGTGGGTGATGTGCTTTACATGCGTGGCGTTCAAGCGGCGATGTATGGCATTGAAGGTGTGCGCGCCGCGCAAGAGCGTTACGGCAAAGGCAAGGTCATGACAGGCGAGCAAGCGCGCTGGGGTTATGAAAACCTCAACTTGACGCAAGCCAAGCTCGACACCTTGGGCTTCAAAGGCGTGTTACGTCCTTTGTCGACCAGCTGCCAAGACCACATGGGTAGCGCATGGACACGTATGCACACATGGGATGGCGCCAAGTTCGTTTGGTCTTCTGACTGGTACCAAGCGGACGAGCAAATCATGAAACCCATGGTCAAAGCTGCCGCTGACAAATACGCCGCTGAGAAAAAAATCCAGCGCCGTAGCGCTGCAGATTGCCAGCTGTAATTTGACGGCCGTCACTGTGTGACAGTTTGGTGGCTCATCTGAGCCACCAAACCCCAGGCTCTCGGGGGGGCTTGCGGTTTGGTCCAACCCAACAACGTTTTTTTAGCAAGGTAAGTTATGAGCGCCAACAACATTGTTCTCAACGTCAATGGCATTGAAGTCATTTACAACCACGTCATCTTGGTGCTCAAGGGCGTGTCGCTCAACGTGCCAGAAGGCAGCATCGTGTCCTTGCTGGGCGGTAATGGCGCCGGCAAAACCACCACCTTGCGTGCTATTTCCAACTTGCTGCAAGGCGAACGTGGTGCAGTGACCAAAGGCAGCATCGAGTTTCGTGGTGAACGCATCGAGAACCTCACGCCTGCCGATCTGGTCAAGCGCGGTGTGGTGCAAGTGATGGAAGGCCGTCACTGCTTTGCCCACTTGACCATTGAAGAAAACTTGCTGACTGGCAGCTACACCCGCAGCAGCAAGGGCGAGATCGAAGCCAACTTGGAAAAGGTCTACAACTACTTCCCTCGTTTGAAAACACGCCGCACCTCGCAAGCGGCCTACACCTCGGGCGGTGAACAACAAATGTGTGCGATTGGGCGCGCCATCATGGCCAACCCGAACATGGTGTTGCTGGACGAACCCTCGATGGGCTTGGCGCCACAGATCGTGGAAGAGGTGTTCAACATCGTCAAAGACTTGAACGAGAAAGAAAAAGTCACCTTCCTGATTGCCGAACAAAACACCAACATGGCTTTGAAGTACGCCGACTATGGCTACATCATGGAGTCAGGCCGCATTGTGATGGACGGCGCTGCTTCTGATTTGGCCAACAACGAAGACGTGAAAGAGTTTTACCTCGGCATGGGTGGCGGCGAACGCAAGAGCTTCAAAGACGCCAAGAGCTACAAACGCCGCAAGCGTTGGTTGGCGTAAGGAGCTTTTATGTCAAAGCATTACGACGCGCTCGAAACCCGTCACCCTATCGAGCGCGAAGCCGCGCTCATGGCCGCATTGCCTGCGCAAGTGGCGCATGCACAAAAAAATTCGCCTGCATTTGCCAAGTCATTGGCGGGCGTGAATGCAGCCAGCATCACCAGCCGCGAAGCCTTGGCCAAGCTGCCCGTGATTCGCAAGTACGAGTTGCTGGCACAACAACAAGAGCAACGTGCCACCAACGTGTTTGGTGGCTTTGCCGCGATTGGTTTTGGCAAAGCCATGCCACGCGTGTTTGCCAGCCCCGGCACCATTTACGAACCCGAAGGCGCACGCTCAGACTACTGGCGTATGGCCCGTGCCATTTACGCCGCAGGTTTTCGCGCAGGCGAACTCGCCCACAACTGCTTCAGCTACCACTTCACGCCTGCGGGCTCGATGATGGAAACGGGCGCACATGCCATCGGTTGCACCGTGTTTGCAGGTGGCACTGGCCAGACCGAGCAACAAGTGGGCGCGATGGCCGAGTTGAAGCCCGCAGGCTACATCGGCACGCCCAGCTTCTTAAAAATCATTGTTGAAAAAGCCACCGAGATGGGTGTCAAGTTACCCAGCGTCACCAAAGCCTTGGTGTCTGGCGAAGCGTTTCCTCCCAGCTTGCGCGATTGGCTAGCCGAGCGCGGTGTCGCGGGCTACCAGTGTTACGCCACGGCAGACCTCGGCTTGATTGCGTACGAGACTGAAGCCCGCGAAGGCTTGGTGCTGGACGAGGGTGTGATTGTTGAAATCGTTCGTCCAGGCACGGGCGACCCCGTGCCCGAGGGTGAAGTGGGTGAGTTGGTGGTGACGTCGCTCAACCCGGATTACCCCTTGATCCGTTTTGGCACGGGTGACTTGTCGGCTGTGCTGCCAGGTCCATGCCCCACAGGTCGCACCAATGTGCGCATCAAAGGGTGGATGGGCCGAGCCGACCAAACCACCAAAGTGCGCGGCATGTTTGTGCATCCGGGCCAAGTGGCCGAGGTGGTCAAACGTTTCCCCGAAATCAAACGTGCGCGTTTGGTGGTGACGGGTGAAATGGCCAATGACCAGATGAGTCTCAAAGTCGAAGCATCAGACACCGAAGGTCTGACTGCAAAAATTGGTGATGCCGTGCGCGACATCACCAAGTTGCGCGCCGATGTGACGCTGGTTGCCGTGGGCAGCTTGCCCAACGATGGCAAGGTCATCGAAGACGCGCGTACTTACCAGTAATTCCTATTTGCGGCAGAGTTGATGTACCTCAATCGGCTTAAGTAATTCCCGCCGTTTTTTAAGGCATGTTGGCTCTACTATCATGCATTGTCATAAAGGAGACCTCATGAAAAAACTGTTCACTTTGAGTTTGCTGGCTGTGGCCGTATTGACCGGCGCTCATGCCGCCGATTTCCCCGTCAAGGACAAACCCGTCACCATCGTCGTGCCGTTCACTGCGGGCGGGCCCACAGACCGCGTGGCGCGTGATTTGGCCGAAGCCCTGCGCAAGCCCTTGGGCGCCAACGTGGTGGTTGAAAACGTGGCTGGCGCTGGCGGCACGATTGGTGCCAACAAGGTGGCCAAAGCGCCACAGGACGGTCATACCGTTCTCTTGCATCACATCGGCATGGCCACATCGCCTGCCCTGTATCGCAAGATGCCTTACAACACCACCGAAGACTTCGAGTACTTGGGCATGGTCAACGAAGTGCCGATGACCTTGATCGGTCGTCCCACATTGCCTGCGACCAACTTCAAAGAGTTGCAAGCGTGGATTGCGCAAAACAAAGGCACTGTTAACTTGGGTAACGCGGGATTGGGCGCTGCCTCACACCTGTGTGGCTTGCTGTTTCAAAACGCCCTCAAAACAGACATGACAACCGTCCCGTACAAAGGCACGGCGCCTGCCATGAACGACTTGATGGGCGGGCAAATCGATTTGTTGTGTGACCAAACCACCAACACGACCAGCCAAATTGAGGCCAAAACTGTGAAGGCCTTTGCCGTCACGACGACCAA
>CANCGU010000114.1 GCA_947377705.1 Comamonadaceae bacterium | reverse complement strand
TTTGAGCGCAATTTCCGTTTCTTTGATGCACCTGTGGCACTGGTGGTGACCATGACGCACGGGTTTGGCAGCGGGGGTTACATGGACCTTGGTATGGCGCTGTATGGCTTGATGTTGGCCGCGCAAGCCAAAGGGTTGGCAACATGCGCCATTGGCGCTTTGGCGTCTTACCCCAGTTTGATTCGTCAGCACTTGGGGCTAGATGCTGCATCACACATTGTGTGTGGCATGGCCTTGGGTTATGCGGACCCAGAAGCGCGAGTGAACCAAACGCAAACCACGCGCTGCGAATTGGATGACTATTTCAAAGTGATGGGCTGATCGACGCGCACGACTCACAGCCAGCGCACAATCGCTGCCGCGCCAAGGCCTCCCGCGCCTGCTACCGCAGCCAAGCCATGCGCGCCTGAGGTGTCGTGGTGTTCTAAGTTAGCCAATAAGCGCACCAAGGCAATGGCGGCAGATGCGCCGATGGGGTGGCCTCTGGCCAGCCCCCCGCCCAGCGGATTCAAGCATTCAGGCGCAAGACCCAAGCGCTCAGCAAAACTCAAGCCTTGCACGGCAAAGGCATCGTGTAATTCAACAAATTGCATTTGGTGGGCGTGGGCGATGTCGGCCCGTTTCAAAGTCTCACGCGCCGCAAGCTCTGCCGCTAGCAATGGAAATTCAGGCGCACCTCCCACCGAGGCATTCGATACCCAAGCGGCCGGACTGCGGACATTCAACCGACTCGCCGCATTTGGACTGAGCAGCAACACAAATGCGGCGCCATCGGCTTGCGCGGCAATGGTGAGGGCGCTCAAAGCACATGCTTCGCTGCTGTCAGGGGTGGGTATATCTGAGCGTGCCACAACAGGCATGCGCGTTGCGCGATGGCTGTCGATGTGTCTGGGATATGTGTCGTGCGTCACGCCCGCCACAGCCACAATTTCTTTGGCCATGCGAGTGGCATGAGCCACGGCGCGCGCATGACTTTGTATGGCGTAGGCCTCTTGCTGCGCACGCGTGTAGCCGTTTTGTAACGCGTAGCGAGCAGCAGACAGCAGCATGTCTGGGTCTTTGTCTGGCATGGGGGCAAAAGCAGGTCGCTCATAAGGCATGGCAACCTCGTTTTTGTGACGTGGTCTATGCATGCGAATGGGTGAACGGCTCCACGCCTCCACGCCGCCAGCAATGACAACCTCTGCTTGGCCCGAGGCAATCAGGGCGACGCCTAAAGAAACTGCATCTAAGCCTGCGCAACATTGGGTATCGACCGTCAGTGCAGCGCACGCCTCTGGTAGCCCGGCATGCAATGCCACCATGCGCGCAGGGTTGCCCCCGGCGCCTAAAGCGTTACCCACGACAACCGCATCGACATGCGAGGCTGCCATGCCTGCACGTTCCAACAAGGCTTGCACCACGGGGGCGCCCATGTCGTGTGCGTGCAAGGCTTTGAATGCGCCATCACGCGCCACGACGGCACTGCGAGCCCATGCTGCAATTAAAGGAGCGGTGGTAGACATGGCAATGCCTTTGCAAGTGCGGGATGGTCCGTTTTGCCGCTGACGGTCAGTGGCCAATCGGTACACACAAAAAATCGTTTCGGTACTTTGTAACTTTCTAATTGCGTGCGACACACCGCTGAGAGCTGTGGCGCTGTGACCCTAGGTCCGGTGGTATTCATCTGTATCACCGCCACCACTTGCTGGCCACGAACGGGATCAGCAATGCCATGCACAGACGCTTGCGCAATGCCAGGGCAAGCCATCAGTGCTGCTTCTAGCTCTTCGGGAAATAAGTTTTTGCCCTGTGTGACGATCATGCGATTTTCTCGACCGACAAGGCACAAAAACCCATGCGCATCAAAGTAGCCCATGTCGCGCACAGACAGCCAGTCACCGTCTCGCACGGCCGCAGTGGGGTCCGTT
This sequence comes from Comamonadaceae bacterium, assembly GCA_947377705.1. Next base: position 6,297 of record CANCGU010000114.1, on the reverse strand, counting down.
TGCGAGCCGACATAGTCCATGAACAACATGGGGCTGCGAACAAAAATATTCCCGGTACCCAGCGGTGCTTGTGGATGGCGGATGTCGATCTTGACGTTCGAAAAGGGTTTGCCGACGGCATGAGGCGTGGCAGATGCATCCGCATCCGCATCCATCCACGCCATGAAGCTGGTTTCAGAGGCCCCGTAAAACTCAACAATGCGAGCGTTGGGAAGGAGTGCTTGAAGCTCTGCTGTGCGGTCACGCATCCAACGCGCGCCACTGATCAAAATGAGGCGCACGTCCTCGATCGGTGGCATGTTGCGGCGTGCTGCGAGATCGAGCATGAGCAGCAATTGGCTGGGCACAGCCACCAAGCAGGGCGTACGCCCTTGCCTTAAGGTGTCCATCATGCGTGATGCTGAGAAGCGCTCTTGTACGACCACGCCAGCGCCACTCCAGATGCCAAGCACCATGCCGAACAAAAACAACGAGTGTGAAAACCGCCCTGGCGCCAACACAGCGCTGGCCGCATCCTGACCAAACGTGTCGATGCAAACGCGCAAGCTTTCGGTCCATGACCGGTGGTGACGGCGAAAGCCTTTAGGAATGCCAGTGCTGCCAGAGGTGAAGCCAATGTAAAAAGGACTTGTGGGCGTGGGCTCTGGTGGCGTCGATGCCGCCGTGGAGAAGCTACTTTGCACGCTTTGGCGCACCGCACTTGGCCAATCTGGGTCACTGACCGCCGCACATCGGCCGCTGGTGATGATGGCTAGAAAGGACACCATTTGCGCCACGGTGCTGAGCTGATCATCAACAAACACCGTCTCAGGTGCTTGGTTGCGCTTGAGTTCATCCGCTTGGTGCTGAACTTGCGCATAGAGCTGCGCAAAAGTCAGTGCTGTCTGACCGTCGTCTATCGCCACCACCTGCGCGTGGGTTTGCGCCCAGCGCGCCAGAGGGGCATGCACCAAGGTGTCAGCCACCCAAGCGCCAATCTGGCAAGCCACGCGCCACGGTGTGAACCACGGTCGCACACAAAGCGCACTTGATCAAGTCACCGGGCACAAACACCAAGGTCCCCATGATGGCTTGTTCCCAAGACAGGTTGGCGATGTTCACCAAACCCACCACGCCAAACACATGCACCACCAGTAAGCCACCCAATGCCGAGGCAACAAAGGCGCTGATGGCTGCGTTGCGTGGTGCGTGTGTTGGCAATAAGGTCATGACCCAGCCGGTCACGAAAGCACCCACAGGCCAGCCTATGAGGTAGCCACTCGCTGGAGAAAAGAACACCCCCAAACCGCCCCGGCCACCCGACAGCAAAGGCAAGCCTAACGCCACCGCAGCTAAAAAAAGTAGCAAGGCTTGCAATGCCCGTTTAGGGCCAAGCAAGCAACCCGCAAGCATCACGCCCAGGGTTTGCAAAGTAATCGGCACGCCCAAAGGCAAGTCAATTTTAGGAATCAAGCCGAAAACAGCAATCAAGGCTGCAAACAACGAAACCAAAGCGACAGATAAAGAAGAGGTGTTCATATGGAATGGATGACCATCGGATCAACGGCGAAGGCGTACATGCAAGGTGTCCGCCACATGGCGGGCTGACACCAGCATTTGAATGGTGAGCGGCGCGAGTATTTTAAAACCGCCAGCCTTGCCTGTACGCAAGCGGTGGGCCTCATCTAAACGACGCCAGAGAATGAAAAAGTGCTCGGTAAATCGCAACATCAGTGCCAATTGCAACGCGAGGCGTTCAGAAGAAACTCCCAAGCTGTTCAGAGGCGATAGAACCCGCTCGAACACATGCAGCAAATCGCTGTAGCGCGTGGTCAGTGTGAGGGCAATCCCCATCAATGTGGTGCTGACCAAACGCAACACGGTAATGGCGGCCAAGACGGGATGCTGCATCCACAAGTGAAACGCGGCAATTAACACACAAGCAAGCCCTAAGCCCATCAGCAAAGGCTTCGCATTGGCGGTGACTCGCCCCAAAGAGGCGAAGATGCCAAGGCACACCAAACCACTCACGCTGAGCGCGATCAGTTGATCTGTAAAAAACAAGCCCGTGCCAAGTAAAGCCAAAGCCGCTAACTTCGCATAAGCGGGCACAGCATGCAGCCATGTGGGTTGTTCGCTGTACAGGCTTTTCATAGACTTTGTGCTGTTCGTAAAGCCACATCGGCTTCGTAGGCCGCGCAGATAGTCATACCCGGACCATCGAGACGAACTTGGCCTTGGTCTAGCCAAATGACACGCTCAAAGTGACGCACATGATCGAGTACGTGTGTGGACACAATAATTTGTTGCTGCGCTTGTGCAATGTCTCGATGTAACAAGGCTTGACCTGGTAAATCGAGGCTGGAGTAAGGCTCATCTAGCAACAGGGTGGTGTGTGATGCAATCATCAATGCCAGCCAGCACACATGTTGCCGCTGGCCTTGGCTCAGGCTGCCAATCGCTCTTGGCGCCCAGTGTGCCAAGCCACGAGCCGCGAGCCAGTCACGCACACGAACTTGAGTTTCAGCGCGTGAAAGCTTGAGGCGATGCAAGCTCAGCGCCAATTCCTCTTCCACCGTTGGAAAGATGATTTGCTCGTCTGGGTTTTGAAACATCATGCCCACAGCGTTTTCGCCTTGCGGCAACACCACCTGTCCTTGCTGCGGCTGGTCTAAACCGCAGATGAGGCGGAACAAACTGCTTTTGCCCGCGCCGTTGTCGCCAATCAAGCCAATGCGTGGCTCGTTGAGCTGCAGCGACAGTTCGGCAAACACCGTTGTGCGTCCACGAACCAATGTGATTTGATCGAGGGTGATACCGCAGGTGTTTTTAAAGACGGGGCTGACAGACTTGGCGTGCATGTTCAAAAATAGATGACTATTTTTGATTATCGACGAGCATGCCTCGTCTTTTTAAGGCTCATCCTGAGCCAAATTTCTCAAAATGGTGAGCAACACACGGCGCGTGGTTTGAATGTCTGAGGCACTGAGCCCTTGAATGCTGACTTGGTTGGTGTCTTCTGCAAGGGGGACTAATTTTTTTTTCAACGCACGGCCTGCTGGTGTTAGGTGCACGTACATATTTTTTTTGTTCTCAGGCAATTGCCGGCGTTCGATGTAACCCAAAGCCTCCATGGTTTTCATGGCGGCAAAGGTGGTGGGCTCCATCACGCCTGCACGGTCGCTGAGTTCGCGCTGGGTCAGCCCATCGCACTCCCACAAAATGCGTAGAAATGCCCAGTGTCCAAACGGAACGCCGTAGTCGGCAAGGCGAAGCTGCAAGGCGCGCGTGTAGGCACGCCCCGCATCGCGCACCAAATGGGCTAAGCGGTCGTTGGGAACCGCTTCTTGCCAATGGCGCAAGATATTGCGCGTTTCATCAGGTTTGATTTTTTTCATTCAATACTCAGGTCGAACTTGGTGGGTGGGTGTGCAAATTTGATCGCCTTGCGCAGACGCCAAAATAGCCAAGCTAACCTCCGTCGTGGCACGCGCCCATGCGCCGCTATGCAGCACAGGCTTGCCGTGCTGCACAGCGTTGTAAAACTCGTCTATCACTTCGCTGCGTGGCAAATGGGGGGGCGCTAACGCATCGATTTTGACGTCGAGATCACCGTCTATCCAGACCCCCTGTGGTGTTGGCCTTAAGTCTGCACGATCACAACTGACGATGATCGGACCAAAGTGTTGGTGTTGCGCGTGAGGAGGCAAGGCTGTATTGCCTGACCATTGGGGGGCGCCATAGTTGCGTGCCGCTTTGAGCTGGGCTTCTTCGTTCGCTGTGTTGGCATTTGCCAAACGCTTGCGAGCGTTCCCGTGATCGGCCCAGTTCTTAGGTTGGCCCAGTTCACCAATGCCGTCCATCCAGCGGTCGCTGTCGAAATGGCCGTAGCCGTTGTAACTCAAACTGGCAAACGCGCCCCCTGCAAACCCCAGCAATGCGCTGTATGCCCCTTCGGTCGGGCGTGTGCTGTCCCATGTGCCGGTATGAGCCATGACGCGGTTGACCAACCCACCGCCAAGCAACCGAACGATGTCAATTTGATGTGCGGCTTGGCTAAATATCACACCCCCACCGGCTTGCGTGTTTAACTCTTCAGGTCGGCGCGGACGGTACAAGAAATCGGTGTAATTCAGAGCGTGAATCATGCGCACAGGTCCGAATTCACCGCTTTGAATGAGTTGGTGCGCTCTCAAAATGGGGGCATTGAAGCTGTGGCTGTGGCCCACCATCAACACCACGCCCGCACGGGTGGTCGCTTCAATCATCCGTGTGCATTCATCCAGCGTGAGCGCCATGGGTTTTTCCACCATCACATGTTTGCCATAAGCTGCAGCCATTTCTACCTGTGCGGCATGCAGTTGGTGGGGTGTGGCAATGTAGATGGCCTGCACTTGAGGATTGGCGCACAGGGCTTCGAAGTTGGGATCGCAGAGGGCCCCAAAGTCACGTTCAAACTGCGCACAAGCCAAAGGCTGCGGGTCTGTGGCTGCGACCAACTGAATACGTGGGTCGTTGGCTAAAGTAGGAAGCATCAAGGTGAATGCGCGCCCCAAACCCGCGACACCCAAACGAAGTCTGGACGTGGTCATAAGTCGAGCACCAGCTCTGATGATTTGGCACGCGAAACGCACACCATGATTTGATGTGCATGCTCGTCAGGGCGAAGTACCAAGTCGCGATGCTCTGCTTCTCCAGAGATCAGTCCTGTGCGGCAAGAACCGCATGTACCACTTTCGCAAGAGCTGGACACCGCATGACCGCAGGCGCGCAGAGCCTCCAAAATACTTTGATGGGCTGGCACGGAGATACGCGCACCAGACTTTTGGAGCACCACATCAAACGCTAAGTTGTCTGCAAACCCCGTTTGTGCTGCACCAAAACTTTCAAAATGGATGCGCTCGGTGGGCCAGTGTCCTGTCATGTCGCGCACGCTGTCCATAAGGCCTTGTGGGCCGCAGCAATACACATGGGCACTGGTGGGGCGCTCGAAGATGGGCCACAGGTCGAGGGCTTGCGAAGGGTCGCCGTGGTCGTGGTGTAGCTTCACAAGGCCTGCGAATTCAGGGGCATTCAATTCATCCTTGAACGCGGTGCCTTCTGCGTCTCGTGTGCAGTAGTAAAGCTTGAAATCGGTGCGGCCTTGGTGGGTCAAGTGTCGAATCATCGACAGGATGGGTGTGATGCCAATGCCACCTGCTACAAAAATATAGGCGGGTGCCGCCTCGTTTAATTCAAACAAATTGTCCCAAGGCAAAGTAGGAAGCAAGTCGCCTTCATGCACATCGTCCGACATGCTTTGTGAACCACCTCGACCTTTGGCATCTCGCTTGACGGCAATTTGCCACGTTGCGGTGTGCTCTGGATCGCTACACAAAGAATAGCTGCGACGCACGCCGGTGGGTGTTTGTACGGTGATGTGCGCGCCAGGTGTGAATGCAGGTAAAGCTTGTCCTTGTGGGTGCGCCAGTTCAAACAAAGTGATGTCTGTGGCTAGCCGTTGTTTGCGTGTGACGCGCAGAGGGGTGAAGTGTTCGCTCATAAAACTGTTGTGCTTTGTGTGACAGGGGTTGAGTTGACATAGATCAAGAATTCAAATAATCTTAGTCAACTAACTATTTTTTTGCAAGCCCAAAAAAGGAAATTTATGCTGACGCCGGAAGAAAACGATTTGTTGTGTCGCGTAGAAGGCAAGGCCCCGATGGGCCAACTGATGCGTCGCCATTGGCAAGCCATTTGTTTATTGGAAGAGGTGAGCGAGCCTGACGGTCAACCCATCCGTGCGCGCGTGCTGGGCGAAGATTTGGTGGTCTTTCGTGACACCGAGGGCCGCGTGGGGGTGATGGACGAGTACTGTCCGCATCGTCGAGCATCGTTGGTCTATGGCCGCAATGAAAACTGTGGTTTGCGTTGCCTCTATCACGGCTGGAAGATGGATGTCGCTGGCAATGTGATTGAGATGAGTTCAGAGCCTGTGGCCAGTGGCATGGCTGGCAAAGTCAAGCACACGGCCTATCCCACCAAAGAGTGGGGAGGTTTTGTGTGGGCCTATATGGGACCTGCTGACACCATGACTGAATTCACCCCGCCGCCTTGGGCGCCGACAGAAGATGTGCGTGTGTCGATTGCCAAAATCATCATTCCTTGCAACTGGGCGCAAATTTTGGAAGGTCAAATTGACTCGGCGCACAGCTCTAGCTTGCATTCGTCAGACATGGTGCCTGCCCGGGTGGATGGGGCCAAAGCGACAGATAAAAACTGGTTGCGGCCTTCGACCGACAAGGCGCCGCGTATGCAAACCCAGCGTGATGCCTATGG
>CANCGU010000113.1 GCA_947377705.1 Comamonadaceae bacterium | reverse complement strand
ATGTTCTTGGGCGGAATTTCGGGCTCTGGTCCCGCCAACGCCGCAGCGGTGGGCGCGGTGATGATTTCGGCCATGTCACGCGCAGGCTACCCACCTGCGTTCTCCGCCAGCGTGGTCGGTGCAGCGGCAGCCACCGACATTTTGATTCCCCCGTCTGTGGCCTTCATCGTCTACTCGGTGTTGGTGCCCGGCGCATCGGTGCCTGCGCTGTTTGCCGCGGGCATGATTCCAGGCGTGTTGGCGGGCTTGGCCCTCATCGTGCCTGCGGTATGGATGGCGCGTAAACACAAGATGGGTGCGCTCGAAGCCAGCTTGCCTCGTCCTGCGTTTTGGCAAAGCTTGCGCGAAGCCACCTGGGGCTTGGCGGCACCGATTTTGATTTTGGGCGGCATGCGCGCCGGTTGGTTCACCCCCACCGAGGCAGCCGTGGTTGCGGTTTTCTATGGCCTGTTCGTGGGCATGGTGATTCACCGCACGATCAAGGTCAAAGACCTGTTCACCATCCTGCAAGAGTCGGGTGAGTTGTCGGCCATCATTTTGTTGGTGGTGTCGCTCGCAGGCATCTTTGCGTTCTCGCTCTCTACCCTTGGCGTGATCGACCCGATCACCAACGCCATCGTCAATTCGGGGTTGGGTGAGTACGGTGTGTTGGCGCTGTTGATTTTGATGCTCATCACCGTGGGCATGTTCCTTGACGGTGTGTCCATCTTTTTGATCTTTGTGCCGTTGCTGTGGCCCATCGTGCAGTTCTACAAATGGGACCCGGTATGGTTTGGTGTCATCCTGACCCTCAAGGTCGCGCTAGGTCAGTTCACACCACCGTTGGCGGTGAACTTGATGGTGTCTAGCCGTATCGCCGGTGTACGCATGGAAGAAACTGTGCCCTGGGTGGGCTGGATGTTGTTTGGTATGTTCTTGGTGATGGTGGCTGTCATCGCTTGGCCTGAGTTGGCTTTGTGGTTGCCGCGTTACATGGGCTACTAAAAATAGCACCCTGATTTTTAAGTTCGTTTTAATAAGGAGATAGAGACCATGAAACTTCGCAGAACCCTTTTAAGCTTGGTTGCCGCAGCAGCCGTGATGGGCACGTTAGCAGGCACGGCTCAAGCCCAACAACAGCCCTACAAAGCGGAATACCGCATGTCGCTGGTGCTCAACGTGCCGACCCCTTGGGGCCAAGCTGGCAAGCTGTGGGCCGACATGGTTAAAGAGCGCACACAAGGCCGCATCAACATCAAGATGTACCCTGGCGTGTCGTTGATTCAAGGCGACCAAACGCGCGAGTTCAGTGCTTTGCGCCAAGGTGTGATTGATATGGCTGTGGGCTCGACCATCAACTGGTCACCCCAAGTCAAAGAACTCAACTTGTTCTCACTGCCCTTCTTGATGCCCGACTACGCTGCTGTGGATGCACTCACACAAGGTCAAGTGGGCAAACACATTTTCAAAACGCTAGAGAAATCTGGCGTCGTGCCATTGGCTTGGGGTGAGAACGGCTACCGCGAACTCACCAACTCCAAGCGCGCTGTCAAGTCGCCCGAAGACTTGAAGGGCATGAAGATTCGCATCGTGGGCTCGCCCATTTTCTCGGACATGTTCAGCACCTTGGGCGCCAACCCCACGCAAATGAGCTGGGCCGACGCACAACCTGCGCTGACCAGCGGTGCCGTGGACGGCCAAGAGAACCCCTTGTTCTTGTTCAACTTGCTCAAGATGCACACCGTGGGCCAAAAGTACATCACCACATGGGGCTACATGGCTGACCCACTCGTATTCGTGGTGAACAAAGAGATTTGGAACTCATGGACACCGGCTGACCAAGCCATCGTGCGTCAAGCAGCGTTGGATGCTGGTCAGCAAGAAATTGCGATTGCTCGCAAAGGTTTGATTGAAGCCGACAAACCCGTCATCAAAGGCATCGAAGCCTTGGGCGTGACCGTGACCCAACTCACACCTGCGCAACGCGACGAGTTTGTGAAAGCCACTCGTCCCGTGTACAACAAGTGGAAAGCCACCATCGGTGCTGACTTGGTGAACACTGCTGAAGCTGCCATTGCTGCGCGTAAGAAGTAAGGTCTGACGCACTTAAGCAAAAACCCGCTTCGGCGGGTTTTTGATTTGTTCAAAATTGATTGACCGATATCACCAAGCGATGACATCGCCTTTGTAATCCACAAAGTGCGCAGCAGCTTGTGCAGGCAAATCATCCAAAGCGCTAAGCAGACCCGCCACCGATTGCGCAGGTGTGAGGCAGTCTTGCGCAGGCACAAACGGCGCTGACAAATTGGATGCCACTGTGCCCGGCTGCATGGCCGCCACCACCAAGTGCGGGCGTTTGCGTGCCGCTTCAATCGCCGCAGTTTGCAGCACCATGTTCAACGCAGCCTTGGCAGCGCGGTAACCATACCAACCGCCTTTGTGGTTGTCGCTGATGCTGCCCACACGGGCCGACAACTTGGCGTAGATGCTACGTTGTTCGGTCGCCAGCAAAGGCACAAAGTGTTTGAGCAACAACGCAGGGCCGATGGTGTTGACCTCGAACGCACGGGCCAACTGCGTGGCGTTGAGTGCGCCCATGTTTTTTTCAGGCCTCCGCCCGTCGATGGTGAGTGCGCCCGTGGCATCCATGATGAGGTGAAACGGGCCTGACAATGAAGCTGCCACAGCAGCCATGCTGGCTTCGTCTTCTAAACGAAACGCGGGTTGTGAGCTGCGCGACAAGCCCACCACTTCCACACATGCCGCATCGGCCTGCAAGGCCTCAACAAAAGCATTCCCTAGCGCACCCGAGGCACCCAGCACCAAGGCGCGGTAGGACGACCCTAGGCTTTTCAAAACTTCAGCGTCTTCACGCCGGTTGAAGTACCCAGCAAACACACTTGGGCTTTTTGGTGCGCGAACACACCCACGGTCACCACACCCGGCCATTGGCTGACGTCGGTTTCAAACTGCAATGGGTTGCTGATTTTCAAACCCGTCACATCGACGATGTGTTGGCCGTTGTCGGTCACCAAAGGTTGGCCATCTTTCAAACGCAGTTTGGCGGTGCCGCCCATCGCCGTGAATTGGCGCATCACGCGCGCGGTAGCCATGGGGATGACTTCGACCGGCAAGGGGAACGCGCCCAGTGCGTCGACCAACTTACTTTCATCGGCAATGCAGACAAACATTTTGGATTGCGCAGCCACAATTTTTTCGCGGGTCAAGGCAGCGCCACCGCCTTTGACCATGTGGCCTTGGTGATCGATTTCATCAGCCCCGTCGATATACACCGACAGGCTTTCCACATCCGCAGCTTCAAACACGGGGATGCCCAAAGCTTGCAAGCGTTCGGTAGAGGCCACCGAGCTAGACACCGCCCCTTTGATTTGGTCTTTCATGGTAGCCAAGGCGTCGATGAACTTGTTCACCGTCGAGCCTGTGCCCACGCCCACCACTTCGCCGGGCACCACGTATTGCAAGGCGGCTTGGCCCACCAAAGTTTTCAATTCATCTTGAGACAAAGGTGCGGCATGGGTAGGCGTGTTCATGGGCGAAAATCCGAGGGTTCTATAAAAGCTTGAGATTATCCATGTCGTTGTTACCCTATTCACTCGCCCGCCCTTTTCTGTTCGCCATGGATGCCGAAACCGCCCATGAGCACACGCTGGCCATGCTGGCCCGCACACAAAACACACCGCTGGCTTGGGCCTATTGCCAAGAGCGCGTGCAAGACCCTGTTCAACTGGCGGGCTTGACCTTTCCCAACCGCGTCGGTCTAGCCGCAGGCTTGGACAAAAACGCCCACTGCATTGACGGCTTGGCTGCGATGGGTTTTGGCTTTGTGGAAGTCGGCACGGTCACACCGAAAGGCCAACCCGGCAACCCCAAGCCGCGTATGTTCCGCTTACCTGAAGCCAACGCGTTGATCAACCGCCTTGGCTTTAACAACGAAGGCTTGGATGCCTTTTTGGCCAACGTGAAGCTGGCGAAGTTCCGCACGAATTCGTCCAAACACGGCGGCACGCCCATGCTCTTGGGCCTGAACATCGGTAAGAACGCAGCTACGCCCATCGAAAACGCGGCTGACGACTACCTCATTTGCCTAGACGGCGTGTACCCGCACGCCGACTACGTGACAGTCAACATTTCTAGCCCCAACACCAAAAACCTGCGCGAATTGCAAAGCGACGAAGCGCTGGATGCGCTCATTGGTACGCTCGCCAAACGCCGTGCCGAGCTGGCCCAACAGCACCACAAGCAAGTTCCCGTGTTCATCAAAATTGCGCCTGATTTGGACCGTGACCAAGTGGCAGTGATTGCCGCGACGTTGAAGCGTCATTGCGTCACGGAAGGCGCGCCCGCATCAGCAAGTTTGTGGGGCGTGATTGCCACCAACACCACCATCGCTCGCGACGCCGTGCAAGGCTTGACGCATGCGGAGGAAACCGGCGGCCTCTCAGGCGCACCCGTGTTTGAGAAAAGCAATGAAGTAATTCGCCAGCTGCGTGCCGCCATGGGCCCCAACTTCCCCATCATCGGCGTGGGCGGCATTTTGAGCGGCGCTGATGCCGTGGCCAAAATCAAAGCAGGCGCAGACGTGGTGCAGATTTACACCGGCCTCATCTACAAAGGCCCTGCGCTGGTGAAAGAAGCCGCACAGGCTATTCGCACCCAAGCCTGATAAGGCATCAAGCGAAGAGCGTGCGATACCCCTCGAAACGTTTGGACCAATACGTATGGTCCAAACGTTCTGACCGCACGCCCGTTTTTTCGTTCGCCGCATGGATGAATTTGCCAGAGCCGATGTAGATACCCACATGCGAAAACGGGCTGCCCAAGGTGTTGAAAAATACCAAATCACCCGGGTGAGCTTGGTTGGCATCAATTGATTTAGCTACCTCAGCCATTTGCGCCGCACTGCCCTTGAGTGGAATGCCTGCGGACTCCTTGTAAACAAAGGTCACCAGGCCTGAGCAATCAAACCCCGTGTGCAGTTTTTTCCCGCCGTAGGTGTACCCGCGGTCTAGCATGGCCATGGCTTGGATGACGATGTCTTGCCGCTTGGACGGATAGTTGGGAAAACTTTGCGAGGTAGACGCTGTTGAGGCAGATTGACGCGACGCGGTCGAACAAGCAAATAAAAGTGGCGTCACACACATACCCAAAAATAAACGTTTGTTCATGTGAATGACTTTACTGCAAGGCTTTGACAACCGCATCACCGATGGCCAACGAGCTGGTCAGGCCTGGCGACTCAATGCCAAACAAATTCACCAAGCCTTTCACCCCATGCACGGCGGGTCCTTGGATGCAAAAGTCTGCTGCTGCATCGTTGGGGCCAGAGATTTTGGGACGAATACCGGCATAACCTGGCTGTAGCGCCCCCTCGCTCAAGGCCGGCCAATACTTGCGCACCTCGTTGTAAAACGCTTGTTCATGCGCCACAGACACCACCAAATCGTCAGGGCCATCCACCCACTGCACATCAGGGCCAAATTTGGCCTGACCGCCAAGGTCCAGCGTCAAATGAACGCCCAAGCCTGCGGCTTCGGGCACCGGGTAAATCAAGTGTGAGAAGGGCGATTTACCCGACAGCGTGAAGTAGTTGCCTTTGGCAAAGTACGCTTGCGGCACATGCGGTGCGGCCAAGCCTTCAAAGTGTTTCGCCAGCCAAGGTGCGGTCAGCCCTGCGGCATTCACGACCGTTTGTGCCAACAACTCTGAGCCATCGGCCATGCGCAGCACGATGCCATCGTCGCGACACACGGCAGAAACCACGCTTGCATTCAGGGCAACGAGTCCGCCTGCGTTTTCAAAATCACCTTGCAGGCTCAGCATCAGGGCGTGGCTGTCCACAATGCCGGTGCTAGGCGAATGCAAGGCCGCCACGCACGACAGCGCAGGCTCCATCGCTTGGGCTTGCTCCGCGGTGAGCATCACCAAATCGGTCACGCCGTTGGCGTGTGCTTTGCGCAAAAGAGCATCGAGCGCAGGCCGTTGGTCAACATGTGTGGCCACAATCAATTTGCCACAGCGTTGGTGCGACACCCCACGCTCTGCGGCATAGGCATACAGCATGCGCAGGCCTTGCACGCACAGCTGCGCCTTGAGCGAGCCAGGTGGGTAATAGATGCCCGCATGAATGACTTCACTGTTGCGCGAGCTGGTGCCTGTGCCAATCGCATCTGCCGCGTCCAGCACCAACCACTCGCGCGACGATTCAGGCGCAGCTTGAATCAATGCACGCGCCACCGCTAAACCCACGACACCTGCGCCAATCACTACGCCATCAACTTTGTCCACCGCTGCCCTCCTGTGTTGTGAGGGTACCAAAGAAAAACGGCTCCCGTAGGAGCCGTTTCACAAGGTCTTGGAGAACCTTAAAAATTAACGCTTTTTGGCAGCGGGCTTACCAGCGTTCAAAGCTGTTGCAGCGATGTTTTTGTAGTTGGCTTCAGCAACGTCTGTGGCTTGCTTGACCGCTTTTTGCACAGATTCCAAAGCATTGTTGCCAGCAGACACAGCCGTCTTGAAAGCAGCCACAGCAGCTTCAGAACCAGCAGGTGCATTTTTTGCAGCGTTGTCCACCATGGCGTGGAATGCTTTTTGAGCTTCAGCCACTTTGGCCTCCAAGTGACCTTGGAAGTGCGAGCCTGTGCCTGTTGCGATTTCAACCAGGTGACGGTTGTAAGCCACAGCCTTTTCAGCCAAAGGCTGGAACAAGCTGGCTTGCAAAGCCAACAACTCTTGCGCGTCTTTCACGCTCAAAGCGGCGTTGGTTTGTTTTTGTGAATCAGCCAAAGTGCTTTTTGCAGCAGCCAAATTCAACTCGATGAGTTGTTCCACACCAGAGAAAGCCTTGTTGGTCAAACCCACCAAAGTTTCCAGGTTTGCTTTGTTGGCGGCGATCACTTGTTCAGGGGTCAAAGTCATTTCAAATCTCCAAAATTAAAAAGGATGGTCAAACTGCTCTGAACCCTGCGTATTGGCCAGAGTTATGTTGCAGTGCAGCATAGATCGGATTCTAAAGAGAAGTTCAGGTTTGACAAGCGTTTTGCGCTGAAATGGTGCGCTATTAGAGCTGGCAGACTAAATCTGACTTTGCAAACCCTTATTCGGAGCCATGCGCCCAATGGTTTTGCCACTGGGCTCGGTAACGCTGCGCGAGTTCAGCAGACTTGAGCACCAGGAAGTTCTCCGCGTTGCGGGTCTCGGCCGAATTGGTGAAGTTGAAGCTGCCTGTGATGACGATGGACGCGTCAATCACCATCACCTTGTTGTGTGCGATGGCATGTTTGCCATCATGGCGCACATCGATTTGCGCTTGCGTCAACAAATCAATGACATAGTGATTTGAGGTTTTGCTCTTCTTGTCTAGCAGCACTTGCACAGCCACGCCACGCTGATGTGCCCGAACCAAGGCTTGGGCAATCGCGTTGTGTGTAAAGCCGTACGCCTGTACCAGCACCTCACGCTCGCTGGCATCAATGGCTTGCACAATCGCTGCTGCCGCACCTGTCGGTGGCGTGAAGTAAACACCCAACACCTCCGCCTGAAGGCCTTGCTGTTGCACGGTCGAATTTGCCGTGGCTGCAGCGCCCATCACGGTGGACAGCATGGCATACACCAACGCTCCCAACATCAAAGCACTCAAAGTAACAATTTTTTTCATTCATGGAATGCTAAACCGCAAAAGTCACATTTATTACTTTTAATGGTTATTCATCGAAATTGACAGCGCGCCACATAGTAAAGTCAAGATGCTTTGAAGTCTTCTGCCTCCCCCTCCCCTCACGCCCTATCGCCGACTGTCCGTCGGACGATTTTTTTGTTGTCATTGGCGACCTGCTCCAGCATGGCACTGCAACGCATTTGCGATCCCATGCTGCCCGAGTTGTCGCGGGTGTTTCACGCACCGATCAGCGAGGTGTCGAAGGTCATCTCGTTCTTTGCGATTGCTTATGGCTTGATGCAGCTGTTTTATGGCCCTGTGGGTGACCGTTTTGGCAAGTGCCGCGTGGTCATGCTGGCGACCATCGGTTGCAGCGTGGGCAGCTTGCTATCGGCGCTCAGTGCGGATTTACCGTTTCTCGTGGCTGTACGCGTAGGCACGGCGTTGGCCGCCGCCGCCATCATTCCACTCTCATTGGCGTGGGTGGGCGACGTGGTGCATTACGAGCACCGTCAAGAAACCTTAGCCCGCGTAGGTTTGGGCACCATGCTGGGCATCACAGCAGGTCAATTGTTTGGGGGGCTGCTGACCGACACCTTAGGTTGGCGATGGGCTTTTGC
>CANCGU010000112.1 GCA_947377705.1 Comamonadaceae bacterium | reverse complement strand
AAGTGGGCGCGGTGTTTGGCCGTAAGCGTCCCGCCGTAGGATTTAGTTTGGACCTGAAAGAGTTGGTCAGCGTGGTGCCTGAACGCGCCCTCAAAGCCGCCATTCGTGCGCCTTGGGGCACGGCCCAAGGTTTGCGCGAAGCCATTGCCACCTTGCGTGCCCGTGGCGAAACTGTGGTTTGCGTGTTGCCAGGCCACGAAAGTGAAGTTGATGAATTCAATTGCGATCGTGAACTGATCGAAGTTGCCGGCCAATGGGCAGTGCAAGCTGTTCCTGCCGTTCAAGCCCTTTAATTTTTTAAGTAATCGAGTGGATATGAGCAAACCCGTAGGACAAACCGTGGCTGCAACCAAAGGCCGTCACGTCGTCGTGGTCGGTACCCAATGGGGTGACGAAGGCAAAGGTAAATTGGTCGATTGGTTGACCGAAACCGCCACGGGTGTGGTGCGTTTTCAAGGCGGCCACAACGCGGGCCATACCTTGGTCATCAACGGCGTGAAAACCGCTTTGCACTTGATTCCTAGCGGCATCATGCGCCCCGGCGTCAAGTGCTACATCGGCAACGGTGTGGTGTTGTCTGCCCCAAAGCTGCTGGAAGAAATTGCTGGCCTCGAAAAAGCTGGCGTGGAAGTGCGCTCACGCTTGCGCATCAGCGAGGCGTGCCCCTTGATCTTGCCGTACCACGCTGCGATTGACATTGCCCGTGAAGCCGCCAAAGAGAAGGCTGGCACCGCCAAAATTGGCACCACAGGCCGCGGCATTGGCCCGGCCTACGAAGACAAAATTGCACGTCGTGCTTTGCGCGTGCAAGACCTGAAGCACCCTGAGCGCTTCGCCACCAAACTGCGCGAGAACCTTGAGTTGCACAACCATGTGTTGACCGATATCTTGCATGCACCCGCTGTGGACTACGACACCGTCTACAACGAAGCCATGGCATACGCCAAAGAAATCTTGCCCATGGTGGCTGACGTGTCACGCGAGTTGAACGAAGCCCACAAAGCGGGTGCCAACCTGTTGTTTGAAGGCGCACAAGGCACCTTGCTCGACGTGGACCACGGTACCTATCCTTTCGTCACTTCGAGCAACTGCGTCGCGGGTAACGCCGCTGCAGGCGCAGGCGTGGGCCCAGGCATGCTGCACTACATCTTGGGCATCACCAAGGCGTACTGCACACGCGTGGGGGGCGGTCCATTCCCCACCGAACTCGATTGGGAAAAAGAAGGCACCCCTGGCTACCACATGTCGATCGTGGGCGCAGAAAAGGGCACCACGACGGGGCGTTCACGCCGCTGTGGTTGGTTTGATGCCGCGTTGCTCAAGCGCAGTGCGCAAGTCAACGGCCTGACCGGTTTGTGCATCACCAAGCTCGATGTACTTGACGGCTTGACCGAATTGCTCTTGTGCGTGGGTTACGAATTGGACGGCGAAAAAATCGACATCTTGCCCATGGGCGCAGACGAGATTTCGCGTTGCAAACCCATTTACGAAACCATTCCCGGCTGGACCGACAGCACTGTGGGCGTGACCGACTACGCCAAGCTGCCCAAAGCGGCTCAGCACTACTTGAACCGCATTGCCGAAACCACCGGCGTGCCTATCCACATGGTGTCGACCAGCCCAGACCGTGACCACACGATCTTGCTGACCCACCCCTACATCGCTTAATTTTTAAAAGGATCAAACCATGTTGACTGAAGACGGCAAACACCTGTACGTGTCGTACGACGAGTACCACAACCTCATTGAAAAACTCGCCATCAAAATTCACCAATCTGGCTGGGAATTCGACACCATCCTGTGCTTGGCCCGTGGCGGCATGCGCCCAGGCGACATTTTGTCGCGCATCTTTGACAAGCCTTTGGCCATCATGTCGACCAGCTCGTACCGCGCTGATGCGGGCACGGTGCAAGGTCATTTGGACATCGCGCGCTTCATCACCACCCCCAAAGGCGAAATCGCGGGTCGCGTGTTGTTGGTGGACGATTTGGCCGACACCGGCCACACCTTGAAGGCGGTGGTGGACCAGCTTAAAAACAACTATGCGCCCATCACTGAACTGCGTACTGCTGTGATTTGGACCAAAGGCGTGTCGGCATTTGCGCCTGACTACTCTATGGACTACTTGCCCACGAATCCGTGGATTCACCAACCCTTCGAACCCTATGACAACATGCGCCCAGCGGCTTTGATGGAGAAGTGGAAGGTTTAATCTTCTGCTGACTGGTTTTAAGAACTCCGCTTAGGCGGAGTTTTTTGTTTTGCGGCTGGTTAATATCAGAGCATGTCACGCAGCACCGACCTCATCCACCACGCCTACCTTCCCCCCGCTGAATTTGAAGCGCCGCAAGTGGGGGTGTTCAAAGCCTCGACGGTGATCTTCCCCAACGTGGCTGCCATGCGCACGCGCGAGTGGATGGACAAGTCGGCTTACACCTACGGCTTGCACGGCACGCCCACCACGTTCACGCTGGAAGAACGCTTGGCCACGCTCGAGGGCGGCAAGCATTGCATCCTCACACCCAGTGGTTTGGCCGCGATTGCGCATGTGGATTTTGCGTTGCTTAAAACAGGCGATGAGGTGCTGATTCCTGACAACGCTTACGCGCCCAACAAATCGTTGGCCGAGGGCGAGTTGGCGCAGTTCGGCATCACGCATCAGGTGTACGACGCACTGGATGTGAACGACTTGGCCGCGCGCATCACACCTCGCACGCGTTTGGTGTGGCTCGAAGCGGCAGGCTCGGTGACGATGGAGTTTCCAGACTTGGTGGCTTTGGTGCGGCTGTGCAAGGCGCGTGGGGTCTTGTGTGCGTTAGACAACACATGGGGCGCAGGCCTCGCGTTCAATGCGTTTGACCTCACCCCCGGGCAGGGAGAGTTAGGTGTGGACCTGACCATCCATGCGCTAACCAAGTACCCCAGTGGCGGTGGCGATGTGTTGATGGGCAGCATTGTGACCCGCAGCGATGAATTGGCGCGTGTCTTGAAGCTCACTCACATGCGTTTGGGTACAGGCGTGGGTGCGAACGATGCCGAGGCGGTGTTGCGCGCCTTGCCTTCCTTGCCGCTGCGCTACAAAGCGCAAGACATGGCGGCGCGTACTTTGGCTGCATGGTGCGCCTTGCAGCCCGCGTTCAGCCAAGTGTTGCACCCTGCACTCAGCGACGCAGCCGGTCATGCGCATTGGCAACAACTGTGTGTAACGCCGAAAGAACCCGAGGGTCTGGCGGCGGGTATTTTCAGTGTGGTGATGGACGAGCGTTACACATCCAAACAAGTGGATGCGTTTTGCGATGCTTTGCAGCTGTTCAAAATTGGTTATAGCTGGGGCGGCCCCATGAGTTTGGTGATGCCTTACAACATGGCCTCTAGCCGTGCACGCTCTGTGTCGCATAGGCAACGCGGACGCGTGGTGCGTTTGTGCATTGGGCTAGAGAATGTGATCGATTTACAAAATGACATCGCGCGAGCGCTGAAAGCCGCCAACTTATAAAAACCAAACCCATAAGGTGGGAGACACATGCAGCAACTGGTACCCGACGAGGCACACGACCGCATTGACATCAACCCGATTGGCTTCAGCGACCCTCTGCGGTGGCTGTGGCGGGGCTTACAAGACATGGCCTCGCAGCCCTTGATTTCTTTGTTTTATGGGGTTTGCTTTTGGCTCATGGCGCTGATTTTGTTGGCGGTGTTCAAAAGCACGCCTGAGTACACCTTGTCTGCCGTGTCGGGTTGTCTGCTGATCGGCCCCTTCTTGGCCATGGGCTTGTATGACGTGAGCATGCACATGGAGCGCGCTGAGCCGCCGAGCATGGGTAGCTCGCTCACCTGCTGGGAGTCGCACATCCGCAGCATGAGCATGCTCATCATGGTCATGGTGGTGATGGAGCTGCTGTGGGGCCGTGCCTCGTTGGTGGTATTTGCCGTGTTCTTCAACAGCGCAGGCATGCCCACCACCGCGACTGTTTTAGAAGCGGTGTTCAATCCACAGAACTGGGAATTCGTGGCGGCTTACATCTGCGTGGGTGGGTTTTTTGCGGGCTTGGTGTTCGCCAGCATGATGGTGTCTATCCCGATGATTTTGGACCGTGACACCGATGCCATCACCGCCTGCATCACCAGCTTGCGTGTGTTTGTGGATCACACGGCTGTGTCAATGCTGTGGGGCGCACTTATCACCGTTTTGGTGGTGCTGGCCATGCAGCCCTCTGCGGCAGGTTTGTTGGTGGTTGGCCCTTGGCTGGGCTTTGCCAGTTGGCATGCTTACCGTGCGGCAGTGCGTGTGACGGCGCCGTCAGCCGCTTAACCTTGACACAAAATCTTCGCCACTTGCCGCAAGCTGTCGGGATGGCGGTTATCGGCCACACAAACTGTGGCTTGCCCCGATTGCGTGAAGTTACGCACCATCGATGAGGCGTAGGTGGGGTCGTAGTGCAGCACCAGCAGTTCGCGCACCACGTTGTCGATGTGGCCCGTGTGAATTTGCTCTTTCCACGCATCCACCACGGCTTTGCCGCGAATGGCCACCAGCGCATCTAAGCGGTGGCAGAACAAATCTTGGTCATCGACGAAGAAGTTGTAATCTTCCATCAGCAAGGCCACACGTTCATCCAAGCTCAGTTGCAGCTCAAAGCAGGGGCTGTCGCGCATGGCCCGCATCAGCGATTCGGGAATCGACAAGTTGCCCACCTTGCGGCTTTCAGATTCCACAAACACAGGTCGTGCGGGGTCAAAGCTACGCAGGGCTTGCCATACCAAGGTGTCAAAGCGTTTTTGGCTTGGCTGTGGCTGGCCTGGGATATGGCCCAGCACCGAGCTGCGGTGACAAGCGAGGTCTTCGAGGTCCAGCACCTGCGCACCTTCGGCAGCCAAGGCATAAAGCAAACGTGTTTTGCCCGAGCCTGTGGGGCCAGAGATGACTTTGAATTGCAGTGGTGCCACACGCTTAGGAATGTCTTCCACGATGGCCGCACGAAACGCTTTGTAGCCACCTTCAATCAAGTTCACCTTGAAGCCAATTTGTCCCAATACCAAGGACAGCGAACCACTGCGCTTGCCGCCACGCCAGCAGTAAATCAAGGGCTGCCAATTTTTGGGCAAAGCCAGCACTTCGCGTTGAATGTGGCGTGCAATGTTGGCGGCCACCATGGCCGCACCATGCTTTTGTGCTTCAAATGCATTGACCTGTTTGTACATGGTGCCCACGAAGATGCGTTCTTCGTTGTTGAGCGAGGGCCAGTTGACGGCATTTGGCAAATGGTCAAGCGCGTACTCGTCTTCGCTGCGGGCGTCGATGATGGCGCTGAAGCCACCGGGTGAACCGAGGGGGATGGCCATGCGCTCAAGAGCGTCTTGTGCCGAGATGAAAGTAACGCTCACGGTTTATAAATTCTTTTTAATTTCAGGCCACACATTGCTCAGCATGCGCGGGTGCGCTTCGGCTTTGGGGTGGATGCGGTCGGGTTGAAACTGCGCAGCAGCGTCGGGTACATCGGCAATGCCTTTGAGGAAAAACGGGACCAAGCCTGTGCGGTATTTCTTGGCGAGGTTGGCAAACATCACCGAGAACTTGGCGCTGTAGTCGGGCCCATAGTTAGGCGGTATTTGCATGCCCACCAGCACCACGCGTGCGTTGACGGCGCGGCAGGCTTGAATCATGGCTTCGAAGTTGTTTTGGGTGCTGTCTAGATCAAGGCCGCGCAGAGCGTCGTTGCCGCCGAGTTCAATCACCACTTGCACGGGGCGCACTTGGTCCAGCATGGCGGGCAGGCGAGCGCGGCCACCGGCGGTGGTGTCGCCGCTGATGCTGGCGTTGACCACGCGCACATCAGGGCGCTCGGCTTGCAGCTTGTCGGCCAACAAGGCCACCCAACCTTTGCCGCGCGGAATGCCGTATTCGGCGCTGAGCGAATCGCCCAACACCAAAATAGTGGCAGAAGGCAGGGTACCTGGCGCAGGGGCTGACCCGGGCGGTGGCACATTGTTTGGGACTTGACCACGGCGACGGTGCGGACCGGTAGAGGTAATTTCACCAGTCATGCCTTGACCTGTGGAGGTGATCACCTGTTGCTGAGCCGAAGCGTTGCCTAGGCCCAAAGTCCCTAGCAAGCCAGCGCCCAGTGCGCCCAAGTTAAAGTCGCGTCTCAACAACCCATTGCGCTTCATGACCCAGCCTTCATTTGAAAAATCATCCACATTGCCTCTTCCGTTGATCGCAGTCTCACATTTGTCCAAATCGGTGCAAGACGCCAGCGGTACCCTGCACATTCTCCGCGATATCGACTTCCATCTAGCGCCCCAGCAATCGTTGGCCATTGTGGGCGCCTCGGGTTCGGGTAAAAGCACCTTGCTGTCTATCATGGCAGGTCTTGATACACCCACGCAAGGCACGGTCTGGCTGAGTGGCGTGGACCTGTTTGCCATGGACGAAGATGCACGCGCGGCTTTGCGCGCACGTCAAGTGGGCTTTGTGTTTCAAAGCTTCCAGCTCTTGGGCAATATGACCGCGCTAGAAAACGTCATGCTGCCGCTGGAGTTGGCTGGCCTACCTAACCCCAGAGCCACTGCCAAAGACATGCTGGTGCGCGTGGGCTTGGGCGAGCGTTTGGGCCATTACCCCAAAGTTCTATCGGGCGGCGAGCAGCAACGTGTGGCCTTGGCCCGCGCCTTTGTGGTCAAGCCTGCTTTGTTGCTGGCCGACGAGCCCACAGGCAGCCTAGACCACGCCAGCGGCGAGCGCATCATGGATTTGATGTTCGAATTGAACAAAGAACTGGGCACCACGCTGGTGTTGGTCACCCACGATTTAAAGCTAGCCGCACGGTGCGATCAGGCCATCACGATCGAGGCAGGGCAGGTCAAGGGATAATCACCCCTATATGTCTTCAGCTCCTAAAGTTCTCTTCGGCTTTCACGCCGTTGGCGTGCGCGTGAAAACAGCGCCGCAATCCGTCATTGAAATTTACTTTGACCCCACCCGCCGCGATGCGCGTATGCGTCAATTTGTGGATCGTGCCACCGAAGCGGGCATCCGTTTGATTGAAGCCGATGGCCCCCGTTTGGCCAAACTCTCAGGTGGTCACGGTCACCAAGGTGTGGCGGCCCGTGTGAGTGAAATCAAGATGGCGCACTCGCTGGACGAGTTGCTCGAAGGTATCGAGAAAGTCGAGTCACCTTTGATCTTGGTGCTCGACGGTGTGACCGACCCGCACAACCTTGGCGCATGTTTGCGTGTGGCCGACGGTGCCGGCGCGCATGCGGTGATTGCACCCAAAGACCACGCCGTGGGCATCAACGCTACGGTGGCCAAAGTGGCCAGCGGTGCGGCTGAGACGGTGCCGTATTTCATGGTGACGAACTTGGCGCGTACTTTGAACGAACTCAAAGAGCGCAATATTTGGATCATTGGCACCAGTGACGATGCGCCTAAGACCTTGTACCAAGTTGACCTCAAAGGCCCGACGGCTTTGGTGTTGGGCGCAGAGGGCGACGGTATGCGTCAGCTCACACGCAAGACGTGTGACGAGCTCATTAGCATTCCGATGTGTGGCGGGGTGGAGAGTTTGAACGTGTCTGTGGCCAGCGGGGTGTGTTTGTATGAGGCGCGTCGCCAGAGGACTGTTGGCTGATTTTTAGCTGGGCTCGCTTCGGCTGCTCGGTATGGGCCGAGTCCTCATGCTGGAGTACCAGAAATCGGTCTCGACCCATACCGAGCAGCCGAAGACTGCGGTCTGCGTTTCTTTTAGATCCAACCTAGGGCGCCTAGCAGGGCGCCGAAACCTAAGAGCAGCAACAAGTGCGTTTTGGTTTTCCACACGATCAGTGTGGTGGCCGCTGTCAGCGCCCATAGCGGCCAGTCGCGTGCTGGGTTTTCGTGGTTGCCTGTGAGCAACCAGCCTGTGGCGATGAGCAGCGCAATCACGATGGGGGCCATGCCGCTTTTGAAGGCTTTGACGGCCTGCATGTCGCGGTTGCGGTGAGCCCATTGCGTGGCGATGAAGGTGAGGGTGCATGACGGAATCATGATGCCCACCATGGTGATGAGTACCCCCCACAAGGCCAAAGCCACGGCGGGCCAGCCAGCCGCCAAGCCGCCGCCTGCATTGAGGCCTACATGCCATCCCATCAAGGCAATGAACATCACGTTGGGACCAGGTGCGCCCTGGGCCAAGGCGATGGATGCGTTGAACTGTGTGTCGCTGAGCCAATGTGTTTCATCCACCAAGTAACGGTGGATGTCAGGCGCAGTGGTGATGGCGCCGCCCACGGCCAAGAGCGAGAGCGAGATGAAGTGCAAAAACAACGAGCCCCA
>CANCGU010000111.1 GCA_947377705.1 Comamonadaceae bacterium | reverse complement strand
GGAAAAGCGCCGACCAAGGCGCCAAACGAGGCGTCGTTCCAGCCCACGCGTTTGCTCAAACTGACGGCGACCACAAAGCCCACCATCAACAAAGCGCAAAACAAGTAGGCAAAAAATAAGGTGACGTCCAGCAGCTGGACGATGGGCGTACTGGCGCCAAACCGATACAACATGCACGGCAGCGCAAAAAACAGCACGAAGCCGTTCAGGCCAGGAATCGCGTCTAGCGGCAGCATGCGGCGATGCGCCGCCACATAGCCGGCCAAAACCAGCGCAAAGAAGGGAAAGGTCACAAGAAGAATGTTCAGCACAAGCCTATTTTGCCTTGTAAGCCGACCGGTATCATTGCCCGCTTCTCTATCTATGTGTCCTGAATGTCTGCTGGCCTGAATCTCGCGCAACAAGAAGCCGTCAATTTCTTGCACGGTCCTTGTCTGGTCTTGGCGGGGGCGGGCTCGGGCAAGACGCGCGTCATCACGCACAAAATTGGCCGCCTCATCCAAACCGGGCTGGCGCCCAAGCGCATTGCGGCGATCACCTTTACAAACAAGGCCGCCACCGAAATGCGTGAGCGTGCCAAGGGCCTCATTGGCAAAGCCGCCAACGACGTGATGATTTGCACCTTCCACGCCTTAGGTGTGCGCATGCTGCGCCAAGACGGCGGCGTGATGGGGCTGAAGCCACAGTTCAGCATCATGGACAGCGCCGACGTGACCGGCATCTTGAAAGATGCGGGTGGCACCACCGACGCCGCCACCGCACGCCAGTGGCAATGGACCATCAGCCTGTGGAAAAACATGGGCCTCAACTCGGCCCAAGCCTTGGCCTTGGCCAAAGACGACCACGAGCGCATCATCGCCAAAATCATGGCGCGCTACGAAGAGCGGCTCACGGCCTACCAAAGCGTGGACTTTGATGACCTGATTGGCCTGCCCTTGAAGCTGCTGCAAGAACACGAAGAAGTGCGCCTAAAGTGGCAAGACCAACTCGGCCATGTGCTGGTCGACGAATACCAAGACACCAACGCCACCCAATACGAAGTACTCAAGTGCTTGGTGGGCCCAGACCACGCCAGCGCCCGCTTCACCGCCGTGGGCGACGACGACCAGTCCATCTACGGCTGGCGCGGCGCCACGCTAGACAACTTGCGTCGACTGCCACAAGACTTTCCGGCCTTGAAGGTCATCAAGCTGGAGCAAAACTACCGCTCCACCAGCGCAATTTTGCGTGCCGCCAACAACGTCATTCAACTCAACCCCAAGTTGTTCCCCAAAACCTTGTTCTCAGAACTCGGCGAAGGCGAACCCGTGCGC
Source organism: Comamonadaceae bacterium (assembly GCA_947377705.1). The sequence goes on along the minus strand of CANCGU010000111.1, from coordinate 7,153 downwards.
GTGGTGGATGCGGACAACGAAGAGCACGAAGCCGAACGCGTGGTAGCCCGCATTCAATCGCTGCGCGCTGGCACCGAGGCCGGCGCCAGCGGTCACCGCGAGCTACAAGACTTTGCTGTGCTGTACCGCGCTAACCACCAGGCGCGCATCTTTGAAAAAGCATTGCGCAAAGCGCAAATCCCCTACAAGGTATCGGGCGGGCAGAGCTTTTTTGACCGTGCCGAAATTCGCGACCTGTGCGCTTGGTTGCGCCTGTGGGTGAACAACGATGACGACCCGGCCTTCTTGCGCACCGTCACCACGCCCAAGCGCGGCATTGGCCACCAAACCTTGGCCGCGCTCGGTCAGTTTGCCAGTCAGTACAAGCTCAGCATGTTTGAGGCCTTGTTCAGCAACAGCTTGCCTTCGGTGCTCAATGCGCGCGCCTTGGGCAGCCTGCACGAATTTGGGCGTTATGTGAACGACCTCGAATTTCGCGCACGCCTCACCACGGGCGCCGAAGATGCGCGCGCGTTTTTGACCGATTGGCTCAAAGACATTGGCTACGAAAAGCACCTCTACGACGCCGAAGAAAGCGAAAAAGCCGCCGCATCAAAGTGGAACAACGTGATGGAGTTTTGCGACTGGATGGCCCAGCGCTGCGGTGGCCAGATTGACGACACCGCCGGCGTGACCACTGGCAACGAGGTGAAAAACTTGCTCGAAGTGGCGCAAACCATCGCGCTGCTGTCGACGTTGACGGAGCGCGAAAAAGACCAAAACGTGGTGACGCTCTCGACCCTGCACGCCTCCAAAGGTTTGGAGTGGCCGCACGTCATGCTGGTGGGCGTGACCGAAGGCATGTTGCCCTTCAAACTCGACGACGAACCTGGCACCGAACAAACCAACGAAAACATCGCGGTGCGCCTGCAAGAAGAACGCCGCCTCATGTACGTGGGCATCACCCGAGCACAGCGCTCACTCTCGGTCAGCTGGACACGTAAGCGTAAAAAAGGCCGCGACATGATTGCGGCCCAGCCCAGCCGCTTCATTGCGGAAATGGACTTGAGCAAAGACACCATCAAAGAAGACCCGCGCGAAAAGCTCAAAGCGTTGCGGGCTGAGTTTGCGCAGCGTGCGAGTGTGGCTTCGGCTGAAAGTGCCGCGAATAAGTAAGCAGGCCGAGAAACAAAAAAGCCTCAGTGCGAAACACTGAGGCTTTTTGTTTTGGTGGCCTGGGGCAGAATCGAACTGCCGACACGCGGATTTTCAATCCGCTGCTCTACCAACTGAGCTACCGGGCCGAGAGCAATATTGTAACACTCTAAGCGAGGGTTATTGAATTCAAGCCACGCGTTTGGCTTTAGACAGGTCAACACCCAGCTGTTTGAGCTTGCGATACAGATGTGTGCGCTCTAAGCCCGTTTTGTCAGCGACGCGGGTCATGGAGCCGCTTTCTTGTGTGAGGTGGTATTCAAAATAGGCGCGTTCAAAAGCATCACGGGCGTCACGCAGGGGCTGTTCCAAGTCAAAGCTTTGGTGCGTCGAGGGCAGTACCACGGCTTGCGGGGCGTCCAAGGCCGCAGGCGCCTCTTTGCTTGCGCTCGAACCCGGCTTTGCAGAGGCCAGAGGTTTACGCGCCAGCCCTTGCTCCACCGCTTTGAGCAGTTTTTGCATGGTGATCGGCTTCTCCAAGAACGCTTGGGCGCCAATGCGCGTGGCCTCAACGGCCGTGTCGATGGTGGCGTGACCACTCATCATGATCACAGGCATGTTCAGCAAGCCCGAGCCGGCCCATTCTTTGAGCAAGGTGACGCCATCGGTGTCAGGCATCCAAATGTCGAGCAAGACCAAATCGGGACGTGCGGCTTGGCGAGCCATGCGCGCTTGTGCCGCGTTTTCTGCAACCTCAACCGCATGACCTTCGTCGTTGAGGATCTCAAACAAGAGGTCCCGAATGCCCAACTCGTCATCCACCACCAGAATGTTTGCCATGTCTAAATTTGTCTCGCTGAATTAAATAAGTAGGTTTTGTTGCGATTCTGCAACTTGGAATGATAACGACACTTGCGCACCAATCACCCGCCCCTGCAATCCACGATTTTTTAAATCAATTCGCGCCGAGTGTTCGTCGGCTATTTTTTTCACCACAGCCAACCCGAGGCCCGTGCCGCGCGACTTGGTGGTGACGTAAGGCTCAAACGCGCGGTTGAGAATTTTGGGCGGAAACCCCGGCCCATTGTCTCGCACCACCAAACGCACACGTCCCGATGTTGGCACCCATTGCGTCGCAATCGACACCATGGGGTGGGCTTGCCCCTCTGTCGCGTCTTGCGCGTTTTGCAACAAGTTGTGCACCACCTGCCGCAATTGCTGCGCATCGCCCTGAATGATGGGACAAGCCGCATCTAGCTGGGCATACACCGGCACCGAGGCATTTTCTGCACCGTAAAGCTGCATGACGTCTTGCACCAAAGCATTGAGGTCTAGGGGTTTGAGTTCTGCAACGGGCAAGCGTGCGTAATCACGAAACTCATTCACCAAACGTTTCATGGCATCGACTTGGTCGACGATGGTCTTGACCGATTTATTCAAAATCAATTGCTCAGGCTCTTGCAATTTACCCGTGAGCTTGATTTCCAAACGCTCTGCCGACAGCTGAATGGGCGTGAGTGGGTTTTTGATTTCATGCGCCAAACGACGCGCCACTTCGCCCCATGCCTGCGCACGCTGGGCCGACACAATTTCAGAAATATCGTCAAACACCAGCAAGCGTCCGTTGTTGGGCAACACTGCGCCGCGCGCCAGCAAGGTGATGTGCTGCAACGTGTCGTCGGTCAATTGCACGGCTGGGCTGATGGCCGTGGCATGCAGTTCAAACGATTGTTGCCAATGGTCTAGGCCGTGTTGGCTGCGTTCGCCTAAGAAGCCATCAAACTCTGTTTGCACATGTTGGGCAAATTCGGCTAAGCCTTCAATGTCACTGAGGGCGCGCCCTTCCCAAGCGGCCAGCGGCACACGCAAAATGCGCGTGGCACCAGGGTTGGAGGACTTGATCAGCCCTTGGTCTGTCATCACAATCACGCCGGCCGTGAGGTTGTCGAGAATGGTTTGCAAGTTGGCGCGCGAGGTGTGCACTTGCAACATGCTTCGATCCACAGCCGCGCGTGCATCCGACAGTTGCTGTGTCATCTGAGCAAATGAACGTGTCAAACCGCCGAGTTCATCTCGCCCTTGCAACGTCGGCTTGGGGCTCAGGTCACCTGCAGCCACATCGCGCACACCTTCGGCCAACATCAACAACGGACGCGCCAGTTGGTTACCCAACAGCACCGCCAGCAACACGGCACCAAACACCGCCAGGAACAAGCTGAGGGTCAAGGTGCCGATGTACATGGTGCGCAGGCCTTCGCGCCCGAGCGCACGCTCTTGGTACTCTCGGTAAGCGACCTCCACAGCCAAGGCATTGCTCACCAACGTCGGCGGCAAGGCTTTGGTGACTTGCAGCACACGGGGCTCAATGAGCAGGCCCAAGCCCGACGGTGCCACCAGCACCAAAGCACGGATGCGAGCTTTGGCAGTGCCTTGGGTATCTGCCTCATCGAGGCCTTCGACGGCAGTGACCACGCTTTGTGTTTTGACCAAACGCATTTGTGCAGAGGTCGGTCGGTCGGGGGTAATTTTGTATCGCGAGTCCCCCGCACTGGCCAAGGCTTGCCCCGTGGTGTTCCACAGAATCACATCATCGGCACCCAATTGGTCTTTCATGCGGTCCAACGCCACGCCCACGGAAGCATCTGGTAAGTCGTTGATTTGCACGCTGGCTGTGCGTGTTTTCTGGCCCAAGTCATTTGCCAAGGTGTCGAGTGTGGTGCGGCCCAAGCTCAAGCCAGCGTCTAGCGCGCCCTCCACTTTCACGTCAAACCAACTCTCGATGGAGCGCGACACGAACTGATAAGACACGCTGTAAATCAGCAAGCCAGGCACAAAACCCACCAATGCAAAGGTTGCCGCAATCTTCAGCAGCAAGCGGCTACCGAATTTGCCTTGCCGCAAGCGCAGCAGCAAGCGCACGGACAACCACGCAATCATGCCCATCAGCAATGTGGCAACGACCACATTCAGGCCAAAGAGTTGTCGATAGTTGCGCTCGTACAGCTCACGGTTGTCCGTGGCTTGCGTGAGTAAGAACAACAGCACCAAACCCAGCCCCAGCACCACGGCTGCACTGATGACCAACAACCACCGCATCTGAAAGCTTGAAAGGCGCACACGCTTTTCAGCCAACTCAATCATGGTGTCAGCTCCAAGCGCTGTGTTTTGCTAAACCCAATGTTCCAATCGCTATGCCCCGCCGCACCAATCTGCAAGGGACGTGGCAATTGCTTGAGATCGAGTTTGAAATTGATACTGATCGTTTGCTTGGCATCCAAGTTGACATCTGTCGCGTTGGCAATGCGCCATTGCACAATGCGACTGACAGCGTTGAGGGCCTCGTCTGCCGTGTCGTAACTTTGCCCCAAGCTCATGCCCAAACCACCCAAGCTGAACGGTTGTGGAGAAATGTTGACGCGCCAGCGGCGCGTGAGGGGCTGGTAAAACAATCGCACATGTCGCTCGGCATGCGCCACGCGTTGGTTGTAGAAATACCAACGCTCTTGGTTGATGTCGACCTCTGTCACGAAATACAGCGTGATGCCTTTGAGCAGCGCATCTTCCAAGGCAGGAGGTAAATCAAATCGCCAGGTGCCTGACATGTAAAGCGCGGTGTCTTGGCGCTCTAGTTTCAGCGCCTGTAAGTCCACAGAAGTATCGGCTTGTGCGATGCCCGCAACGCTCAAGCACAAGGCGACGCAGCACAGTCTCCCGCGTTTGATGCCGCTCCAAAAGAACGGCTCAAGGCGCAGGAAGCTTTTCAAACAGAGCGTAATAAAAGCCGTCATGGTCACCTTGCAGATTGTCGGTGAGCACGGCCGTGGTTGTGCGCGTTTGGGGCCTTAAATGGCCCAGAGACGGCAGTAAACGCGCGTTGGTGTTGTGTTCAACAAACGTTTTGGCTTGGTTCTCACCTTCGGCCCTGAAAACCGAGCAGGTGCAATACAACAAACGGCCACCCGGTTTGACCAAGGGCCAAAGCTGTTTGAGTAAGTTTTTCTGAATCACCGCAAGCTTGTCTATGTCTGTCTCACGGCGCAACCAGCGCACATCGGGATGGCGGCGCACGATGCCCGAGGCGGTGCAAGGGGCATCCAACAAAACAGCGTCAAAGAGCTGCCCATCCCACCATGTTTTGGTCAGGGCCGCATCTGCAGCAATGACTTTGGCGGTACGTCCAATGCGCTGCAAATTTTGCGCAATGCGCTCGCAACGCTGGGGGTCAATGTCTAAGGCCGTGACTTCGGATTTGTCGTTCAACATTTCCAAGAGATGCGCCGTCTTGCCGCCCGGTGCGGCGCAAGCATCGAGGATGCGCAAGGGTTGACTTGGGGGTGCCAAGCCGTCTAACAAGATTTGTGCGGCACATTGCGCCGCCGCGTCTTGCACCGAGCACAGGCCTTCAGCAAAACCAGGAATATCGCGCACAGCGTGCGCCTGCTCTAACAACAAACCTTGCTCGCCGACTGGATGGGACAGCAAGCCATGGTTTTCCCAATCGGTTTGTAATGCGTCCCGACTGATGCGCGCTGTATTCACACGCAAGGTCATGGGCGCGGCTTGGTTGTTAGCGCGCAAGATGTCTTGCCAATGCTCGGGATGGTCTTTTTGCAAACGCTTGACCCACCACTCGGGGTGGTTCCATTGCGCGAACACATCAGCATCGGTCGCGCGCACAAGGGCATCGCGCTCTCGCAAAAACCGGCGCAAACACGCATTCAAAAAGTTAGCCTGCATTTGCAAACTACGTGTTTTTTTAGCGGCTTCTACCGCTTGGTTCACCAAGGTGTGCGGCTCATAAGGGGCGTTGTCAGGGTCCCAAGCCAAAGCCAGGGCAGTACATAACAAGGCATCGGGCAAAGGTGCGGGCGCACGCGACGCTAACTGCGCACGCAATGCTTGCGCGCGGCCTAATTGGCGCAACGCTTGAAACAGCAAGGCTTGCACGCCTGGGCGCAGTGCAGAGGGCACGCTCTCTAAGGCCGCTGTGCCAGACACACCACGTCGCACCTGCGCCAGGACCTGAGCCACGGCTTGTAACTGTTGCCACAGGGGGACGGATGTGGGTTTGTGTTCACTCATCCCAAAATGCGTCCAGGTTTGAACTTGAACAAATGCGCCATCCAAATCGCAGGAAACATGTCAATGGCTTCGTTGTAATTGATCACAGCTTGGTTGAAGCGCTGCAAATCCGGTTGAATAGAAATACCTAGCTCCGACCAACGTTGGGTCAGCTCGGCCGGGACCGACACGTAGTAAACGTCTGGATGCGTGAGGGCTTCCCACGCGTCCTGCAAATCACGGCTGGTGGCAACCAGGGCGATGGCAGACGAGGGCTCTAACGGGTGCTCTTGCATGCGCGCCAAGGCCATGGCCGACAAATTGGCCGCCACTTGCAAACGGGTCCAATGGCTGGCCCCCAGCTCTGGCGACACAGCCGTTTGCCAACCTGAAGGCGAAGTCACCGCTGCCGTGGTGGCCTCTTGCACCAGTGCTTGGTAACGCAGCATGAGCTCTTCGAGCACAGCAAACTGTTTGTTCACGGCCGTGCGCAGACCCACCAAACGGCGGTACGCGCCCACGCTCCAAAACACCATCACCGCAATGAACAGCCAAAACCACCACGCATTGAGCATGTTGAACTCCTTGTGCCTTCAAACCACTTTGCCCATAACAACAAAGGCCCTTTCGGGCCTTTGTTGAGAGGGTCGCTTTACGCTTCTTCGCCAGCGCCGTGATCGACTTGAGTTTCTTCGTCAGAAGACTCTCCAGCCAATTCAGCAGCTTCGGCTTCGGCGATGGCGCGGCGCTCGGCGTCGTCCATCGCGTCTTTGACCTTGCGGGCTTTGTGATAAGCCATGCCGGTACCTGCAGGAATCAGGCGGCCCACAATGACGTTTTCTTTCAAGCCGCGCAATTCGTCGCGCTTGCCCATGATGGCCGCTTCGGTCAACACGCGTGTGGTTTCTTGGAAAGAAGCCGCAGAGATGAACGAGTCGGTCGACAAGGACGCTTTGGT
>CANCGU010000110.1 GCA_947377705.1 Comamonadaceae bacterium | reverse complement strand
GCTTGCACGTCAGCATCGGTCACAGCCGAAGTCTTTTGGAATTCGGCGAACAACTCACGAATCAAAATGGTTTGACGGGCCAGCTCGATTTGTGCTTTGTATTCAGGCGTGGCATCCAAACCGCGCTTTTGCGCTTCTTGCATGAAGATTTCGCGCGCGATGACTTCTTCTTTGATTTGGGCTTCGACTTCAGGCGTCATGGGGCGACCAGAGCGTGCGACTTGTTGAGCCAAGGCTTCAGCACGAGCGGTTGGCACAGCTTTGCCATTGACGATGGCGATGTTTTGCGCACGAGCGCTCATGCTCAAGCAAGCAAACGCAGCAGCGGCAACAGCGGTCCAAATCATTTGTTTTTTCATGTCAGATCTCAAGTGTTTTCTATGACTTCGATGGCCAAGGCATGCAAGCCCTGATCTATATATTCTTGCAACGCATCATACACAAGGCGATGCCTTGCCACGCGGGATTTGGCTGTAAAAAGTGGACTCTGAATGCGTACCCGAAAATGGGTACCCAAGCCGCTGTCATTGGCCCCGACATGGCCTGCATGTGCGGCGCTTTCGTCTAAAACTTCAACAAAAACAGGGTTTAAGCGCTCTTGTAATCGCTGTGTCAGCGCGTGTGCAGTGATCTTCACTTGGGTTCCTCAGGCTGCTCTTGGATGAAACGGCTCATGTAAATACCTTGCAGCACCACAAATACCAACATCAGACCCAAGCCCCCAAAGAGTTTGAAGCTGACCCAGGTGTCGGTGTCAAAGTGGTTGGCCACCCAAATGTTGACGCAGCCCATGACGGCAAAAAAGCACGCCCAGCTGTGCAGCAAGACGCCCCAAGCGTGCTCAGGTAACGCCACTTGTTCACCCATGAGCTGCTTGAGAAAGTTACGTTTGAACACGTAATACCCACCCCACAAGGCGCCACCCATCAACCAATACAGCACAGTGGGTTTCCACTTGATGAAGGTTTCGTCTTGGGTGAGCAGGGTGGCTCCGCCAAATACCACGATGACCCCCAAACTGACCCACTGCATGGGCTCTACAAAGCCGTTTTTGCGCCACATGTAGCCAATTTGCAGCACAGTCGCTGCTATTGCCACTGCCGTGGCGGCCATGATGCCCCACGTCTTAAAGGTCACAAAAAACAAGATGATGGGGAAGAAGTCGAGCAGTAATTTCATAAACGCTTTATTTGTTAGGCACGAAGTCTAACGAAGCCGAATTCATGCAATAGCGCAGACCTGTCGGGGCAGGGCCATCGTTGAACACATGGCCCAAGTGGGCGCCACATTGGCTGCACACGGTTTCCACACGCACCATGCCGTGGCTGCTGTCTCGGTGCTCGGCGATGGCGTCTTCACTGGCCGCCGTGTGAAAACTGGGCCAACCACAGCCCGCGTCAAACTTGGTGGATGCGTCGAACAGCTTGGCATCACAACACATGCAGTGGTAGCTGCCTGGCACCCAATGGTCTTCGTATTTGCCTGTGAACGGGCGCTCGGTGGCCGCTTTGCGCGTGACTTCATACGCCACAGGTTCGGCGTTTTTGGCAGCGAGCAATTCGCGCCATTCTTGTTCGGTTTTTTGAATCGTCATGAGGAGCAGCTGATTTCGATGGATGAGGCCCATTCTGGCGCAAGGCCAGCCCAGGCTTCGTAGGTGGGGTGTTCGTCAAAGGGGGCATGCAGCACTTGCAGTAGGTCTTGCACCATGGCAAAGTTACCAGTTTTGGCTTGGCGAATGGCCAGCTCGCCCAAGTGGTTGCGCAAAATGTATTTGGGGTTGGTGCGCAGCATGGCGTCGCCTGTGGCTTGGCGGTTGTCTGGGCCTAAGCGTTCAAGGTAGCGAACGCACCACGCATCAAACACCTCGCGGTGTAGGAATAAATCGCGCACAGGTTCAAACGCATGTGTGCCGTGTGCGGACTCACGCACAGCCACGCTCAAGCGTCGCCAAAATACGGTGTAGTCCACGCGGTCTTGTTGCAGGGCTTGCAGCAGATCTTCGACCAAGGCACGGTCACCGTTGTGTGCGCCGTTCAAGCCCAGTTTGTCGCGCATGCGTTGGTCCATGGCATTTGGGAACGTCTCTTTGTAGCGCTCTAGCGCAGCCAAGGCTGGAGCTTGCTCGTCGATGAGCGGCATCAAGGCTTGGCCTAGGCAAAACAAGTTCCAGTAAGCAATTTGCGGCTGACGCGCATAGGCGTAGCGACCTTGGTGGTCAGAGTGGTTGCAAATGTGGTTGGCATCAAAACCATCTAAATATTGGAATGGGCCGTAGTCGAGCGTGAGGCCGAGCACGCTCATGTTGTCGGTATTCATCACACCGTGGCAAAAGCCGACGGCTTGCCATTGGGCCATCAAGTGGGCGGTGCGTTGGGTCACTTCATGCAACAGCGCCACATAGCGCTCAGCGCCTTGTTTGTCTTGCAGCGCAGGGAAATGCGCTTGCACCACATGGTCGGCCAATGCGCGCAGTGCATCGATTTGCCCGTTGGATGCGAAATGCTCAAAGTGGCCAAAGCGCACAAAGCTAGGCGCCACGCGTGTCACCACCGCTGCGGTTTCAACCTCTTCACGCCGCACATGGGCGGGAGAGCCTGTGACGCACAAGGCTCGCGTGGTGGGAATGCCCAAACCATGCATGGCCTCGCTGGCCAAAAATTCGCGAATGCTCGAGCGTAATACCGCTCGGCCATCGCCACGGCGAGAGTAGGGCGTCGGGCCTGCGCCTTTGAGCTGTAGCTCTTGCAAGCCCGTGGACGTTTGCACCGTGCCTAGGTTCAAAGCCCGGCCATCGCCCAACTGGCCTGCCCATTGGCCAAACTGGTGGCCGCTGTATACGCTGGCGTAGCTGCTTTTTTCCGAAGGCAACAGGTTCCCGGTCAGCAAATCAAGTGCCTCTTGCTGTTGCCAAAGGTCTGATGGCAAGCCCAGTTCGGCTCGCAAGGCCTCGTTGCAACCCACCCAATGGGCGGCTGGCAGTGGTGTGGGCTCGGTAGGGGTGGCGAATTCAGCGCCTAACGATGCAAAGCCTGCATCAGACACAGCGAACCACGCAAGGCGAACAACAGGGGAGGCGGGGCGATGAAACATGAGGGGCATTGTCTCGGGTTATCCATAGGCTGGTTTTTTGTGGGCTTTACCGAAAAGGGGCAAAGTATGGGCACAATACATAAAAAAGCACGACCGTGCGAAAACATAAAAACGAGGAGACGCCATGCTAGGACTGATGCAAGACCAACCCCTGTTGATCTCGGGTTTGATTGATTTCGCAGACAAACACCACGGCGATGGCGACGTGGTGTCGCGCCGTGTGGAGGGCGACATTCACCGCTACACCTGGTCAGACGTGGCGCGCCGTTCACGCCAAGTGGCCAATGCGCTGGATGGCATGAAACTGGGTTTCAGCGACCGTGTGGCCACTTTGGCTTGGAACGGGTATCGCCACCTTGAGCTGTACTTTGGGGTCAGCGGCTCAGGGCGTGTGCTGCACACCATCAACCCTCGCTTGCATCCCGAGCAAATTGCATGGATTGCCAACCATGCCGAAGACCAAGTGCTGTGCTTTGACATGACGTTTTTGCCCATCATTCAAGCCGTGCACAGCAAGTGCGCATCAGTCAAGCACTGGGTGGCGATGTGCGATGCCGACAAACTGCCCGCAGACACTGGCATTCCCAACCTTATCAGCTACGAAGCATGGATGGGCAGCCAAAGCACCACCTACCAATGGCCGGTGTTTGACGAGAACACCGCGTCGAGCATGTGCTACACCAGCGGCACCACGGGCAACCCCAAGGCCGCGTTGTACAGCCACCGCTCGACCACCTTGCACGCCTACGCGGCGGCCTTGCCCGATGTGATGTGCATCTCCGCGCGCGACGCCATCCTGCCCGTGGTGCCCATGTTCCACGTCAACGCCTGGGGCATTCCGTACAGCGCAGCGCTCACAGGTGCCAAACTGGTGTTTCCAGGTCCGGGCATGGACGGCAAATCGGTCTACGAGATGATTGAGAACGAAGGCGTCACCTATGCCGCGGGCGTGCCCACGGTGTGGCAAATGTTGCTCACGTACATGAAACCCAATGGCTTGAAGTTCTCGACCTTGAAGCGTACGGTCATTGGCGGCTCAGCCTGCCCACCCGCCATGATTGACGCCTTCCGTGACGACTACGGCGTAGATGTCTTGCACGCCTGGGGCATGACCGAGCTCAGCCCCTTGGGCACTTTGTGCACCTTAAAGAACAAACACCTCAAGCTGCCTAAAGAAGAGCAAATGAAATTGCGCTTGAAACAAGGCCGCGCCATTTACGGCGTGGACATGAAAATCGTCAACGACGCAGGCGATGAGCAGCCGCATGACGGCAAAGCCTATGGCGACTTGTTGGTCAAAGGCCCCTGGGTGGTAGCCAATTACTACAAAGGCGAGGGCGATCCGCTGGTCACCGACAAAGACGGCCAACGCTGGTTCCCCACCGGCGACGTGGCCACCATCGACGCCGATGGCTTCATGCAAATCACAGACCGCAGCAAAGACGTCATCAAGTCGGGCGGCGAGTGGATCAGCTCGATTGACATTGAAAACATCGCTGTAGCGCACCCTGCGGTGGCCATGGCCGCGTGCATTGGGGTGCCGCACCCCAAATGGGACGAGCGCCCCATCGTGGCGGTGGTGAAAAAACCAGACGCCCAAGTGAGCCGTGAAGAACTGCTGGCCTTCTACGAGGGCAAAACAGCCAAGTGGCAAATCCCAGACGACGTGGTGTTTGTGGACAGCATTCCCATTGGGGCGACAGGCAAGATGCTCAAAACCAAATTACGTGAGCAACTCAAAGACTACAAGCTGCCAACAGCCTAACTAACCCAATCAGTTTTCATAAGGAAATGCAATGAGTGCAGACTACCAAGTACATGGCGATGTGGCTGTGATTACCTTGAACAACCCGCCTGTCAATGGCATGGGTTTAGACACACGCCGAGCCTTGGTGGCGGGTATCGCACAAGCGCAGGCCGACGCCGCAGTCAAAGCGGTGGTGATCACCGGCCACGGCAAAGCCTTTTCGGGCGGTGCAGATGTGCGCGAATTTGGTTCGCCCAAAGCCTTTCAAGAACCCAATTTGCTCAGTGTGATTTCTTGCGTCGAACACTGCAGCAAGCCGGTGGTGGCCGCCATGCACAGCGTGGTGATGGGCGGAGGCCTTGAGCTGGCACTGGGTTGCCACTACCGCATTTGCGCACCAGGCACCAGCATCAGCATGCCCGAAGTGAAACTAGGCCTCATCCCCGGCGCAGGCGGCACGCAACGCTTGCCTCGTGCTTTGGGCGTGGAGCCTGCGTTGAACATGATTGTGAGTGGAGAGGCCATCAAAAGCGACATGCTGAGCATGTTGCCCGGTCAAAAACTGTTCGACCAAATGGCCATGTCGCCCCAAAGCCTGATGGACGAGGCCATTGCCTACGCCCGCGAAGTGGCCGATGTGCGCCCACTGCCCAAAGTACGCGACCTGCCTTGCAAACACCCTCAGGGCGATGCGTACTTCCAGTTCGCCCGCAACATGGTCAAAGGCATGGCCAAAAACTACCCCGCACCACCTAAAGCGGTGGATGCGGTGGAAATGGCCACCAAGAAGAAGTTTGACGACGGCATGATGTTCGAACGCGAGCAGTTCATCAACCTCATGTGGACCCCTGAGAGCCGTGCCTTGCGCCACTTGTTTGGCGCACAACGCGCAGCCAGCAAAATGGCCGATGTGCCCAGCGATACACCTGTGCGCGACATCAAGCTGGTGGCCGTCATTGGCGCGGGCACCATGGGCGGCGGCATTGCTATGAACTTTTTGAACGCAGGCATCGCGGTCAAGATGATTGAAACCAAGCAAGAGGCTTTGGACCGTGGCGTGGCCACGATCAAGAAGAACTACGAAGACCGCGTCAAAAAAGGCAAGCTCAAAGAAGACAAAGCCGCCCAGCGGATGGCGCTGCTCAGCACCACACTGAGCTACGACGACATCAAAGAGGCTGACCTCGTGATTGAAGCGGTGTTTGAAGACATGGGCGTCAAAGAAGCGGTGTTCAAACAACTCGATGCGGTGATGAAGCCGGGTGCAATCTTGGCGTCCAACACCTCGACCTTGGACCTGAACAAAATTGCCCACTTCACCAAGCGTCCGAAAGACGTGGTGGGCTTGCACTTCTTCAGCCCCGCCAACGTGATGAAGCTGCTCGAAGTGGTGCGTGGCAAAGACACAGCCAAAGACGTGCTGGCCACGGCGATGGATGTGGCCAAGAAAATCAAAAAGATTGCTGTACTTTCAGGCGTGTGCGATGGCTTCATTGGCAACCGCATGATTGACCAATACGGCCGTCAAGCAGGCTTCTTGCTCGACGAAGGCTGCACCCCCGCACAGGTGGACCGCGCCATTGAAAAATTTGGCTGGGCGATGGGGCCGTTCCGCATGAGCGACTTGGCGGGTAACGACATTGGTTGGGCCATTCGCAAACGCCAATACGCGGAGAACCCCAAGCGCCGCTACAGCAAAACCGCAGACTTGCTGTGCGAGCAAGGACGCTTTGGCCAAAAAACAGGCGCAGGCTGGTACGACTACAAGCCAGGCAAACGCGACGCCATGCCCAACAAAGACGTGGAAGCCATGATTGCCAAACACCGCGAATTGCTCGGCATCAAGCCCCGCAAGATCAGCGACGAGGAAATCGTGCAGCGCCTGAACTTTGCTTTGGTGAATGAAGCCGCGCACATTTTGGAAGAGGGGATTGCCAGCAAGGCCAGCGACATCGACATGGTCTACATCAGCGGTTACGGCTTCCCCATCTTCCGTGGCGGCCCCATGAACTACGCTGACGAGCTGGGCCTCTTCAACGTGGTGCAAGCCATGCAGCGTTTTGCCACCAACCCCCACGATGACGCCGAGTTTTGGAAGCCAGCACCGTTGCTCGCCAAGCTGGCCGCCGAAGGCAAGACCTTCAACTGAACACAGAATTAAGGAAAACCTATGACCCATGCTGTCATCGTCTCTACCGCCCGCACACCGCTTGCCAAAAGCTGGAAGGGCTCTTTCAACATGACCCACGGCGCGACCTTGGGTGGTCACGTCGTCAAACACGCGATTGCGCGCGCCGGCATTGAAGCTGGCGAAGTGGATGACGTCATCATGGGCTGCGCTTTGCCCGAAGGTGCAACGGGCACCAACATCGCCCGCCAAATCGCACTCATGGCTGATTGCCCGGTGTCGGTGTCGGGCATGACCATCAACCGTTTTTGTTCCTCAGGTTTGCAAACCATTGCCACTGCCGCCCAACGCATCATTGCGGGCGAGGGCGATGTGTATGTGGCCGGTGGTGTGGAAAGCATCTCGTGCGTGCAACAAGAGATGAACCAACACATGCTGCGTGACTTGGCGCTGCAAAAGAAAAAACCAGAAATTTACTGGGACATGCTGCAAACCGCCGAAAACGTGGCCAAGCGCTACAACATTGGCCGCGAAGCCATGGACGCCTACGGCGCACGCAGCCAACAACGCGCGTTTGCCGCGCAGTCGGCAGGCCTGTTTGATGCTGAAATTGCCGCCATCACCGTCAAAGCAGGTGTGGTTGACAAAGTCATGGGCTTGATGACCAAGCAAGTCACGGTCAGCAAAGACGAAGGCATCCGCGAAGGCTCCGCCGTCGAAGCTTTGGCTAACCTCAAGTCCGCCATGCCCGGTGGTTTGATTTCCGCAGGCAATGCCAGCCAGTTTTCAGACGGCGCAGGTGCTTGCGTGGTGATGAGCGAAGCGCTCGCCAGCAAACGTGGCCTGAAGCCCTTGGGCCGCTTCCTCGGGTTCGCCGTGGCAGGCTGCGAGCCTGACGAAATGGGCATTGGCCCTGTGTACGCCATCCCCAAAGTACTCAACCGCTTAGGCCTGAGCGTGGGTGACATTGACCTCTGGGAGCTCAATGAAGCCTTTGCCGTGCAGGTGCTCTACTGCCGCGACAAACTGGGCATTCCCGATGACCGCCTCAACGTTAACGGCGGCGCCATTGCGGTGGGCCACCCCTATGGCGTGAGCGGCCAGCGCTTGGTCGGCCATGCGCTGATTGAAGGCAAACGCCGAGGTGCCAAACGCGTGTGTGTGACCATGTGCATTGGCGGTGGTATGGGCGCAGCGGGTATCTTCGAAGTTCTGTAAACCCTTGAGGAGAAAACCATGCAAGAAAGCTTTGGCGCCTACATTCCGTTTGTCGATCATCTCGGTTTTGAGATGGTGTTTTTTGACGAAGGGCAGTCCGAACTGCGCTACACCCCCGAGTCTGAGCACCTGAACTCATTCAACGTGACGCACGGCGGTGCACTGATGACCCTGCTAGACGTCACCCTTGCCAGCGCCGCCCGCAGTGTGGACAAAAGCATGGGCGCTGTGACGATTGAAATGAAAACTTCTTTCATGCAACCTGCACGCGGCACACTGACGTGCAAGGGGCGCTTGATTCACCGCTCGCGCAACATGGCGTTCACCGAAGGCACGATTTACGA
>CANCGU010000109.1 GCA_947377705.1 Comamonadaceae bacterium | reverse complement strand
CTCGACGAGTACTTAGACATTGCCACATTAATCGGCATCGAGTTTGATGAGAACACCGACTGGGGTCAACTGACAGTGCTCGAGTTGAAGTTATTGATTCATCTGGCGTTGAAACAATTTGATGAAGCGCAAGAGCTTGTGGGCGCCTTTCTTCAGTACAACGACAACACCGCAGAGCGTAGATTGTTTTACCAAGCCTTGAACGTGGTGCTAGAGGTGATGCTCGATCCAGACCTAGAACTGGAAAACTACGCGGTCAACTTCCGCCGGATGTTTGGCAATGCTCGGATGGATGCCGTGATGGGATCCGTCGATGGCAGCGTGCGCTTCTTTGGCTTAACGCCAACGAGCCTGAAACTAGAGGGCCTCGATAGGCACCACCGACTGATCGACAGCTACAAAAAATTGCATGAGGCGCGTGGCAAGGTAGCCGCTTAGTTGTGACTCGATACCTTAGTCTGCGTTGATTTTTGCGTTGCTGACGACTGGTTTCCAACGTTATACCTTCTGATGGACTCCATCCGTTTTGGACTTCAGACAGCAATCGCCTTAAGTTTTCCAGCTTTCACCATTGGAATCACGGCAGACGCGCCTGTTGCCTCCGTTATTTTTTGGCCTATGCCAATACATCAGGACTGCCACCGGGCGTAAAAGGGACAATGATTCGAATAGCTTTAGTTGGATAGCCGACCTCCGCGATGACAGGTGCCGAAGATGTACAAATCAGAAAAGTGAGTGCAACAAGCGCTTTGCAGTTGATCATTATTTTTTCACTTGAAAAGTAGCCACTTCACCAGGCTTGATGGGGTGAACTTTGATCTTTGGATTTTTCATCAACTCCATGAACTGGGCCAAAGTGCCCTTTGCTAAGGGGTTGGCGCCATAGTGCATCGCAATGACGTTGGGCGTTTTCATGAGCTCATTTGCGGCATAGGCGGCCTCTTTTGGACCCATTGTGAAATTACCGCCAATTGGCATCAGAACCAAATCTGGTTTGTAGTAATCGGCGATGAATTTCATATCGCTAAACAGTCCGGTATCACCCATGTGATAAATCTTGAAGCCGTCTTCCAGCTCGATGATGAATCCCACAGGCTCGCCACCGACATGGATTTCATCTTTGTTGGTTGCAGGATTTTTCCAATTAATCACCGATGAATGCTCTGCATGAACGGGCGTTACTTTAATACCGGGGCTGGGCTCGACAACGCCTGATTTGTTGAATCTGGGTGCGAGTTCCGGTGGCAGGATTCCGAGCGCGACAACGGATGCATTCATGTCACCTGGTGCGTACATCGGCACATTGTTTAACTTAGCGATGGCGGGGGCATCCGCAAAGTGATCTAAATGGCCATGCGAGACCAGCAAGACGTCGACTTTTCCCAAGTTCTCCAGCGTCTTGAATTCAACCGGGGTTAAAGGGTTCGCCTTCAACCATGGATCGGTCACGATGACTTTCCCCTCTGAGGAAGTGATTTTGAAAGCCGACTGTCCAAGCCACTGAACTTTCAATGGCATCGACTGCGCTTGCGCGTAAAAGGAACTCAGTACAACTGAAAAAGCGACAAGAATTTCGAACTGACTTTTCATGCTTAGAACTCCTAGTTAATGACGTTGGTTTGTCAATCAAACCATCTCAATCAAATGCCCATGCACCGATGCAAGTCGGTCCAATTTCACCTCGCCATATAGGTCTCCCAGGGGCATCCGACCCTGCACCGCTCGCGACCATCAAGGGAAGCAAATGCTCTTCTCTGGGGTGGGAACCATAACCACCCGGAGCTTGTTGCCAATTGGCAAGCCCTTGAGAACGGGTCTCCCACGTCCCAGCAAGCGTCTTGTCTAACCAGTCATGAAACGCATACGATGCAGGCGCTTGCTCAGCAAAATTTCTTAAGTTGTGATAACTCATACCTGCGCCCAAGATGAGCACATTTTCGTCCCGCAAAACGCTAAGCGCTCGACCCAAATGACTGTGCAAATTCGGATCTAAACTTTCGTGCAAAGACATGGCCACCACAGGTATATCCGCTTCGGGATACATCACCTTCAGCGGAATGAATACGCCATGGTCCCAACCGTAATCGGGATCAACAAAAGCAGGCACTCCCGACTGAATAATCAAATCTGCCGCACGTTTGGCCAACTCGGGGAACCCGGGGGCTGGATATTTCAGCGCATAGGTTTCTGGTGGAAATCCATAATAGTCGTAAATCAAATCAGGATGAGCGCCACCGGTGAATGAAGGAATGCGCGTTTCCCAGTGTGCCGTGATGATCAAAATAGCACTGGGTTGGGCAGGCAGAAAATGTTGAATGCCTCTTAAAAAATTTTCCGTAGATTGATACCGTTGTTTGCGCTCACCTTCCATAAAAAAGGAAGGGCCGCCACCGTGCGGTATGTACAAAGAGGGCATACGGGCCATGTGGTTTCGTTCCGAAAGTCAAAAACCAAAATGATGTTTCGCGGAAGACCACATCAACTGATGACGTTCGTCCGCGTTAAACATAGATTCATACGCACGCAACATCGGACCGTAATCGAGTCGATACGGTGCTTTGAGGTAAGGCCAATCTGAAGCCCACACGCAATTTTTCAAACCGAACTCACGCACAAGCGATTCTGTGAAAATGCGGGTGTCTGCAAAGGGATACCCCACTTGCGAGAACTTAGCAAAGCCAGAAATCTTCACCACGGTTCGCCCTTCTCGTCCCAAAGCCAATAGCGCTTGAAATCCTGGCTGCGAAATACCTGCATTCAAATTGGGACGACCACAGTGGTCCACCATCATCTTCACATCCACGCGAGAGAGCATGGGTAAGAAGTCAAGCAACAAATCATTCTCAACTTGGAACTGTGCCCACATGTCCAGCTGCTTGAGCCGTTGCAACAAGGGTTCAATGTTGGAATAAAAATCAAAACCCATCAAGGATGGGTTGAAGGCCAGTCCTATCACCCCTTGCGATTTAAATTGCTGCAAAGCCTCCAAGCTGATGTTGTTGGGCACCACAGCAATGCCCTTGAACACTTCAGGCGCACATGCAATCGCATCCAGCAAACAACGGTTGTCCGTCGCATATCCCGAATTGGGCCCCACCAACAACGCGTGCTTCACCTCATAACAAGCCATCACCTCTTGGAAATATTTGGCACTGCCCATCTCCTGCCCCGAAGGTCGATAAGACACCGTTTCGCCATAGGGAAAACGACTCGGCTCCAGCACATGGCAGTGCGAATCAATCTTTGCTTCTGTGAGGATGCTCATCACTTAAAAAGTAGCCAGAACTGCTTGACGCAGCTCATCTGTAATGTCTGGCTTGACGCCAAACCATGCCTCAAACGCAGGAATCGCCTGATTGAGCAACATCCCTAGGCCATTCACTGTCAAATGTCCACGCTCACGCGCAGCAGTTAACAAAGGCGTTTCGAGTGGGATGTAAATCAAGTCAGACACCATGGCGGACTTGGGTAACGCATCTAGGCTGATCTCAAGTGGTGGTTGGCCATACATGCCTTGGTTGGTGGTATTGACCAACATCGCTGCGCCTTCAAGCGCAGCGTGGCGGTTGGCCCATTCATACGTTTTCACCACGGATGGGTCAACCGATGCCAACTCATCAGCCTTGGCTCGTGTGCGGTTGATCAAACGAATTTCTTTCGCCCCCTCATCAAGCAAGCTGATCACCACAGCGCGAGCTGCGCCGCCTGAACCCAACACCACGATGGGCCCATCATCAGCACGCCATGTGGGTTTGGCGTCTTTCAAACTTTGAATGTAGCCAAACCCATCATTGTTAAAACCATGAAGACTGCCATCTGGCTGTACAACGATGCAGTTGATCGCGCCAATGCGTTGAGCCATTGGACTGAGCTTGTCCATCAGCTTCATCGCCATCAGTTTGTGTGGCTGCGTGATATTGCAGCCCGCAATACCTAACGCAGACAAACCTCTGACGGCAGCCTCCACGTTTTCAATCTGCACTGGAAAGTGCCCGTAGGCACCCTTCAGGTTGTACTTCTTAATCCAATAGTTGTGCAGGATGGGCGAGCGCGATTGAAACACCGGCATCCCCATGACGCCTGCTAACTTGAATTGATTGCTGTCTGACATTCTTCAAATTTCCATTATTTTTTATTCACAGGTGGCAAAATTTCGCTCACCACTTGTCTGCCATTCACGACTTTGGTCAAGTAGCTTTCACGGTCTAAGTCGCCGTTCTCATCGTAAGAAATATCCAACAACAAGCCGGGGTTGGTTTTGGCCGAAAGGCTGATATTTTTCATCGCAGCGGCAAACGCCTTGGAATCAAACTTACCCAGCTTTTCGGTGACTGCCTTGACGGTGTACATGCCAATGTAGCCCTTCAACCCATTGTGATCAGAACGTGAGCCGTATTCCTTTTGGAAAGCCGCATCAAACTTTTTCACACCCGCTTGTGGGGCGTCAGCTGTCAAGCCGACGTGAGCAATTGCGCCGTTGGCAGCATCGCCTGCCAGTTCAATCACTTTTTGGCTAGTCAACACGGTTTCACCCAGCACAGGTTTTTTGTAGCCTTGCTTTTTCAACTCACGCAGCAAGCGAGCGGATTCCTCTTCATTCGTATAAGCAAACAAGGCATCTGCATTGGATTGCTTGGCTTTCACCACGACGCTGCTGAAATCGACTTGACCTGGCTCAGAAGAAATGTCGGCCCCCACTTTGATACCCCGAGCTTCTAGGGCTTTGATGATCAAGTCTCGGCCGCCTTTACCAAAGTCGTTGTTCACATACACCACGTCAACAGTTTTGGCTTTGACTTTGTCTTTGATGTAATTCGCAATCTTTGGCATGGCGGTGGACTGCGTGAACGATGTGCGGAACACATACGGGTTGCCTTGCTGGGTAATCGCGGCGGCCTCACCACCTGTGAAGTTAGGAATTTCAGCGCGCTTGGTCGACGCCATGCTCACCATGATGGAGCCTGAAAATACTGGTCCCATCACCACGTATGCACCATCATCCACAGCCTTATCGGTCAAACCTTTGGCCACACCTGGATTGGACTGCGTGTCATACGAAACATAGTCCACCTTCTTGCCCAAGATACCGCCAGCCGCATTGATCTCTTTGACAGCCAGTTTGATGCCATTGTCAAAGTTGGTGCCCGAAGTGGTGCCGGTACCGGTCAATTCGACCAAGCCGACAATTTTGACGTTTTGTGCGCTTGCGATGGTGGCGACACCGATCAATGACGACAACACCAGTTGCTTGAATAGTTTCATTTTGTCTCCTGTTTAAAAGTTTTCTTGACCGTTAATTTTCATTTTCAAGCAGATCAAACTACATGAAATGCACTTGATTGTGCATCTGTAATGAACAAAAGCAGCCTCAAAAATGCATAACTGATATTCTAAAAATACAACAGCACTTCGCCACCAAGTAAGTATTAACCCGGTTGCGAAATTAATCTACGATAAAGGGAACGTCGATTCTCGTTAAAGAATTGGAAGGACTATTTATGCCCCTCACGCTGCACATGAAACCAACATCATTTTTTTTATTTTTACTGTGCACGCTCTTGCTAGGAAAAAGTGCGTGGGCAGACACACTGAATGTGTTAACGACAGGTGCTTTTAAGCAAGTCGTGGCGGCTGTCGCTGCCGACTATGAAAAGCGTACAGGACATCGCGTTATCATTCAAAACGATACGGCAGGTGCAATCTCCAAAAGAGTGTCTGCCGGCGAATACTTTGATGTTTTGGTTCTACCACCGACGGCATTAAACACTTTCGCATCCAACGGGTTGGTCGAAAAAACTAGCATGATTTCTCTGGCCAAAGTAGCCATCGGCATCGCCGTCAAAGAAGGCACTCCACCGCCCGCGTTGAACACCGTAGAAGACTTCAAACAGATCATTCGCAACGCACGCCATGTCGCCATCATCAATCCAGCATCCGGTGGCTCAAGTGGTATTTATTTGGAAGGTTTATTCGAACGCATGGGCCTTGCAGACGAAGTGAAATCAAAAGCCGTGCTCGTCAATGGGGGACTGGTTGCAGAAAAACTGGTGACAGGGGAAGCTGATATCGCCATTCATCAAATCAGCGAAATTTTGCCGGTGGTGGGCGTTGTCTTGATAGGTCCACTTCCAGATACCATTCAAAATTACACCACCTACGCTGCCGCACTTCGCGCCAATAGCGCTAAGAGAGAAATAGGCCACGCATTTTTACAATCATTTGAGTCCCCAAAAAGCAGTGAAATCATTCGCGATAAGGGAATGATTTCACTCCATAAATAGAACCGCTAGATTGTTTTTAACGGCAGCCACTCACTTGCTGCATGAGACCTTGGGTAGCGCTTGGCCATGCGTTGCCTCGCCAAGCGATGTGTTGATCAGGTCGGATCAATGTCAAAAGCATGGGGTAAAGTTCTGCGATACCTGCTTCCTGGGGCTGGATCACTTTTAAGGACACACCTAACGCTTTTGCTTGTCGTTGCGCTTCATCAATGGCTTCAGAAGGTGCATTTTTACTAGCCAACAGCGTGAAATACTGACCGAAATGGTCATACAACGAGCTGCCATCGTGCATCCAGGCATGTGGCGCCAAATGGCCAGGGCGGGACGAAGGAATGTAGTTGACAAAATCATGTCCAGGTTCGGGGCTTCCGTCAGGCACGATGACCGGCGAGTGTTCGTAGTGGTAGCCCAACATCACACCCAGTGTGTTGAACTCACGCATCTTCGAGGTCTGTATGCGCGCACCGACATCTTTGCGCAAAGCTGCGCCCGTTGCATCATTGGCATCTAAGCCATCGGTCCAGAGTTGATGGCTAAGAACGCTGTGGTTCGCCACAGCTTCGTCCAGCACAAGCGCATGCACGGGCCGGCGTTCTTGTTCGTAACTATCGAGCAACTGACGACCGCCCCACCCCTTGAGCACAGCGGCCAGCTTCCAGCCAAGATCGACACCATCTGCAACACCCATGTTCATGCCATAGCCACCAAAGGGTGGATGCAGGTGGCAAGCATCGCCGGCCAAAAAAACGCGTCGATCTCGGTATGAATTGCTCAAGAAACGGCTGGCCACCCATTCATCGCTGGACAAGATTTCGTATGGCAAATCAATCCCTGTTGCTTGGCGAATCAGCGCGGGAGCGTCGGCCAAGTCTAATTTGTAGTCCTCTTTCACACTCGTCGGCATGAAGAACCACTTATCTCCGCGGTCCATGGGGCCGATCAGGCTCGGGGCATCTCCGTTCACTTGCCAATACATGATGGCGGGGCCGAGCTTATGTGCCTGTGCGAGTCCAGGTGCACGAAACACGATGTTGTAGTGACGGGCGAGCCCGTAGGTCCCCTCTAGCTTGGCACCGATGGCTTCACGTACCAAGCTACGGGCGCCATCGGCACCGATCAAATAATCCGCATGGATCACATACGCTTTGCCAGACGGCAGATCTACAGCCGCCGCTTGCACGCCTTGTTCGTCTTGCGATATTTTTTGAAGCTGGGTGTTAAATCGCATCTCGACATTTGGCAGCGACTGGATATGCGAACGCATGACCTCTTCCACCGTGTATTGCGGAATCCATTGCGAATGTTCTGAATAGAAAGGATTGCGACCCGGCGCGCAGTACAGGGCATTTTCAAAACGCGTGAGCTCTTGACCCGAGAGTCGGGTACAAAACACGACATTGGACGGATAGTCCACACCCAGCGGAGAAGCCGCTTTCAGCGCGTCAGCAATACCCCAACGACGGAAATGCTCGCGAGTCCTGACATTCGTGGTCTTGGCGCGTGGCGCGTAGCCGACGCGATCGTTTCGCTCAATCAGCAAACAAGGAATACCGCGATGGCCAAGCTCAATCGCAGCCGCCATACCGACCGGCCCTGCACCGACGATGAGCACACGCGTGCGGACCGTTGAATCAACCATGGTTAGTCTCCTTTTATGAGTTGTCAATGATGTTAAAGATGGGTTAGCTATGCAGGAAGATGGCAAAAGTGGAATACCGATGCCAAAATGCGATCAAGAAGGAAGCAAAGTATGAAATTGAACGCCATCAGAGATTTTCTGGCTGTAGCCGAACGTGGCAGTCTGCGTGCGGCGGCGCGCCAAGTTGGGGGATCACAGCCCGCCATGAGTCGCAGCATTCAAGAACTCGAACGCGAGCTTGGCGTGGCGCTGTTTCAGCGTACGGCCGGCGGTGTTCGACTCACAGCGATGGGCGAGGTATTCCTACTTCGGGCCAGCACCGTACGCGACGAACTTCGCCGCGCTCAGGAAGAAATAGACCAACTGCGAGGTGAAACCCATGGCCACCTGCGAGTGGCACTTTCCAGCGTGCCCCACATCGCACTGCTTCCTAACGCCCTGCAGTCTTTTCGCGCCAAATATCCAAATGTGGTCATCGACATCATCGATGCCGTGTATCCCACCATCGAACTCGACTTAAAAGAAAGTCGGATCGACTGCTACATCGGCCCTGTGCCCGATGATTTAGGTGTCGATTTGGTCAAGGAAAAATTGCTAGACAACACCCGCATCAT
>CANCGU010000108.1 GCA_947377705.1 Comamonadaceae bacterium | reverse complement strand
AACAACCTGCAAAAAGGCACTGAATTCGAAGCCATGTCGCTCGAAGAAATTGTCAAGAAATCCAGCGGTGGCATCTACAACAACGCCGCCCAAATCTGGAACCACACCTTCTTCTGGAACTGCATGAAGCCACAAGGCGGCGGCGAACCGACAGGTGCTTTGGCTGCGGCCATCAATGCCAAATTCGGCAGCTACGCGGCTTTCAAAGAAGCCTTCGTCAAAAGCGCCGTGGGCAACTTTGGGTCTGGCTGGACTTGGTTGGTCAAAAAAGCGGACGGTTCTGTGGACATCGTCAACATGGGCGCTGCAGGCACCCCTTTGACCACGGGCGACAAAGCTGTGTTGACTGTGGACGTGTGGGAACACGCTTACTACATCGACTACCGCAACATGCGTCCTAAGTTCGTTGAGACGTTCCTCGACCACTTGGTGAACTGGTCTTTTGCTGAAAGCAACTTCGCTTAATTCAGCGCCTTGACGGGCTTGTTCCCGTTGAAGCAAAAAAGCCGCCATGAAGGCGGCTTTTTTGTGGGCGTGTGTTTAAGGCTTAAACGCCACGCCGCTCAAGCGGCTGCCTGCTTTGAGCCCCTTCTTGGCAAACCAGCCTTGGTGCATTTCCAACACAAAGCGCACAGGCTTGGCTGAGCAATGTGAGTCGGTGGTTTGGGGCTTCATGTCTGCCAAGTTCACGATGGTGCCGTCGTCCGCCACAAAGGCAGCGGTCAGCGGCAGCAGGGTGTTTTTCATCCAAAAGCACTGGACGGAGGGCTGTTCAAACACAAACAACATTCCCTCGTGTTGAGGCATGTCGCTGCGAAACATCAGGCCAATGCTGCGTTGGTCTGGGGTTTGCGCCACTTGCGTGTCGATTTGGTACATACCGGCTTGTAGCTTGATGCGGGGCAGGTTGGTTTGTGGCGTGTCTTGACCCACGGCCGCAAAAGCCAAGCCAGAAAAGAGGAGAGTGAGCAGTGCGCGTTTCATGTGTTCAACTGTATCGCAGGCCAGAAGCGGCTTTGGGCCGTGCGGGGGCTATTTCTGCTGGCTAGAATCGAATGAGAAATTCTCACCCTCTAGGAAACGTCCCCCCATGTCTTACCAGCACATCCAAGTGCCAGCCGCAGGTCAAAAAATCACGGTCCATGCAGACGCATCGTTGAACGTGCCAGACCAACCCATCATCCCGTTCATCATGGGCGATGGCGTCGGCCAAGACGTGACGCCCGTCATGCGCAAAGTGGTGGATGCTGCTGTGGCTAAAACCTATGGTTGCAAACGCCAAATTCATTGGATGGAGCTGTTTGCGGGTGACAAAGCCACCCAGGTGTATGGCCCCGATGTGTGGCTACCTGAAGAAACAGCCCAGGCCATGCGCGAGTTCAAGGTGTCCATCAAAGGCCCACTGAACACGCCTGTGGGTGGCGGTATTCGTTCGCTCAACGTGGCGCTGCGTCAAGCCCTTGATTTGTTTGTGTGCCTGCGCCCTGTGCAGTACTTCAAAGGCGTGCCTTCGCCTTTGAAGGAGCCCGAAAAAACCAACATGGTCATTTTTCGCGAGAACTCAGAAGACATCTATGCGGGCATTGAATATGCCGCTGAAAGTCCTGAAGCCAAAAAGCTCATTCAGTTCTTAAAAAATGACATGGGCGCCACGACCATTCGCTTTCCCGACACCTCGGCGATTGGCGTCAAGCCCGTATCGATTGAAGGAACAGAGCGTTTCATCCGCAAAGCGATTCAATACGCCATTGACCACGACAAACCCAGCGTCACCATTGTGCACAAGGGCAACATCATGAAATACACCGAAGGTGGGTTCCGCGATTGGGCCTTGGGCCTCGCGCAAAAAGAGTTTGGCGCGACTTTGATTGACGGCGGCCCTTGGTGTCGTGTGAAAAATCCCAAAACAGGCAAGAGCATCATCATCAAAGACGTCATTGCTGACGCCTTTTTGCAGCAAATCTTGATGCGTCCCGCCGAATATTCGGTGGTCGCTACCCTGAACCTCCACGGCGACTACATCTCTGACGCCATTGCTGCGCAGGTCGGCGGCATTGGCATTGCCCCCGGCGCCAACATGTCAGACACCGTGGCCTGCTTTGAGGCCACCCACGGCACGGCGCCCAAGTACGCGGGCAAAAACTACGTCAACCCAGGCTCCATCATCTTGTCGGCCGAAATGATGCTGCGCCACATGGGCTGGACCGAAGCCGCCGATACCATCATCAAGGCCATGGAGGCCGCAATTGCCACCAAACGTGTGACTTACGACTTTGCGCGCCTGATGGACGGTGCCACACAGGTCAGCTGCTCAGCCTTTGGCGATGTGATGATTGAACAAATGTCAGAAACCCATGTCAACTAAAAAACCAACGCCCAAAGTCCACTTACCCGACCGTGACGATGGCGGCTCGGTCGTTTTAGAGCGCTTGACCCAGCGCACCAAGCCGCCGCAGATGTTTCAGGTGTTGATGCTCAATGATGACTTCACGCCCATGGAGTTCGTGGTGATGGTGCTGCAAGAGTTTTTCAGCAAAGACCGCGAGGCCGCCACACAAATCATGTTGCAAATCCATCTGGATGGCAAAGGCGTCTGTGGGGTTTACAGCAAAGACATCGCCGCCACCAAAGTCGACCAAGTCTTAGACGCCGCACGCAAAGCCGGACACCCCCTGCAATGCGTGGCAGAGCCCATTGAGTGAGTCTCGAAACACACACAACCTATCGTTTGCACGTAATTAATACATCTATTGAATAAACGGCTTTCGTTTCCATATACAGTTGAATCTCAGTTGCAAGCACGAAGGAAAACACATGATCGCCCAAGAACTTGAAGTCAGCTTGCACATGGCCTTTGTCGAGGCCCGTCAGCAACGACACGAATTCATCACCGTTGAGCACTTGCTCTTGGCATTGCTCGACAACCCCAGCGCCGCTGAAGTGCTGCGCGCTTGTTCGGCCAATATTGACGACTTGCGCAAGTCGCTCTCCAATTTCATCGCCGACAACACCCCTCAGGTCTCGGGGACCGAAGAGGTGGACACCCAGCCCACGCTGGGTTTTCAGCGCGTGATTCAACGCGCCATCATGCATGTGCAGTCCACAGGCAACGGTAAAAAAGAAGTGACCGGCGCCAATGTGCTGGTGGCCATCTTTGGCGAAAAAGACTCCCACGCGGTGTACTACCTCCACCAACAAGGCGTGACGCGCTTGGACGTGGTGAATTTCATTGCCCACGGCATCAAAAAGAGCGACCCACCCGAAGCCGTCAAAGGCGGTGAGTCCCCTCAAGCTGAACAGGAAGAGGGCGGTGCCGCCTCTGAAAAGAACGAGAAGGCATCGCCCCTCGAGCAATTCACCCAAAACCTGAACCAAGCCGCCAAAGACGGCAAGATCGACCCACTGATTGGCCGTGAGTACGAGGTCGAGCGCACGATTCAAATTCTTTGCCGTCGCCGCAAAAACAACCCGCTGTTGGTGGGTGAGGCCGGCGTGGGTAAAACCGCGATTGCCGAAGGTTTGGCATGGCGCATCACCCAAGGCGATGTGCCAGAAATCTTGGCCGAGGCCATCGTTTACTCGCTGGACATGGGCGCTTTGCTGGCCGGCACCAAATACCGTGGCGACTTTGAGCAACGCTTGAAAGGCGTCATCAAAAACTTGCAGAGCAAGCCCAACGCGATTTTGTTCATCGACGAAATCCACACGCTCATTGGTGCGGGTGCTGCTTCGGGCGGCACGCTGGATGCCTCTAACTTGCTCAAGCCTGCCTTGTCGAGCGGCCAGCTCAAGTGCATTGGCGCCACCACCTTCACCGAGTACCGTGGCATCTTTGAAAAAGACGCCGCCTTAAGCCGCCGTTTCCAAAAGGTGGATGTGGTTGAACCTACCGTTCAAGAGACGGTGGACATCCTCAAAGGCCTCAAGTCGCGCTTTGAAGAGCACCACAACGTCAAGTACGCCGTGGCCGCTCTGCAAGCGGCTGCCGAGCTGAGTGCCAAATACATCAATGACCGCCATTTGCCCGACAAGGCGATTGACGTGATTGACGAAGCCGGTGCGGCACAGCGCATCTTGGTCGCGTCTAAGCGTAAGAAAACCATTGGCAAGGCCGAGATTGAAGACATCGTGGCCAAAATTGCGCGCATTCCGCCCGCCAACGTGTCCAACGACGACCGCGGCAAGCTTCAAACGATTGAGCGCGACTTGAAGAGCGTGGTGTTCGGCCAAGACAAAGCCCTTGAGGTGCTGGCGTCTGCTGTCAAGATGGCACGTTCAGGTCTGGGCAAAGCCGACAAACCCATTGGTGCCTTCTTGTTCAGCGGCCCCACAGGCGTGGGCAAGACCGAAGCGGCCAAGCAGTTGGCCTACATCATGGGCATTGACCTGATTCGCTTTGACATGTCTGAGTACATGGAGCGCCACGCCGTGAGCCGCTTGATTGGCGCGCCTCCCGGCTATGTGGGCTTTGACCAAGGCGGTTTGCTGACCGAGGCGGTCACCAAGAAGCCGCATTGTGTGTTGTTGCTGGATGAGATTGAAAAAGCTCATCCAGACATCTTCAACGTGTTGTTGCAGGTGATGGACCACGGCACATTGACCGACAACAACGGCCGCAAGGCCGACTTCCGCAACGTCATCCTCATCATGACAACCAACGCGGGCGCCGAGACCATGAACAAGGCCACCATTGGCTTTACCAACCCTCGCGCAGCGGGCGACGAAATGGGCGACATCAAGCGCTTGTTCACCCCCGAGTTCCGCAACCGCTTGGACGCCATCGTGGGCTTCAAGGCTTTGGACGAAAACGTCATCATGCGCGTGGTCGACAAGTTCTTGCTGCAACTCGAAGGCCAGTTGGCGGAGAAAAAGGTCGATGTCACCTTCAGCGACGCCTTGCGCAAGCACTTGGCCAAGAAGGGCTTTGACCCGCTCATGGGTGCACGCCCGATGCAGCGACTCATCCAAGACACGATTCGCAAGGCTTTGGCCGACGAGTTGTTGTTTGGTCGACTCACCGAAGGTGGCCGTCTGAGCGTGGACATCGACGACAAAGAAGAGGTCTTGCTTGACATTCAGCCTTTGCCCAAAAAGGAAAAGGCGGCTAAAGGTGAACCCAATGCCTCAGAAGAAACTGCCGCCAGCTAACCCTTTGGCTGTGGTTCCCTGAAAAAGCGGCTGCTCTTTGCCGCTTTTTTCATGCTTGCGTCGCCATACCTCGGCTGAAGTGGGTCTTTCTCTCAGGTACGTCACGTAAAATTAGACCCAGTTGAAACACCAAAGGATTTCTCGTGGCAGGCCATAGCAAATGGGCAAATATTCAGCACCGCAAGGGGCGTCAAGACGAAAAGCGCGGCAAGATTTGGACACGCATCACGCGTGAAATCATTGTGGCAGCACGTCAAGGTGGTGGCGACTTGAGCCTCAACCCACGATTGCGCTTGGCGATTGAAAAAGCCAAGGCAGCCAACATGCCTGCCGACAACATCAAACGCAACGTCGATAAAGCAACGGGTAACCTCGACGGCGTGGTCTACGAAGAAATTCGCTACGAAGGCTACGGCGTGGGTGGCGCTGCCATCATCGTCGACACCATGACCGACAACCGCGTGCGTACCGTGGCTGAAGTGCGTTTCGCGTTCAGCAAAAACGGCGGCAACATGGGCACAGAAGGCTCTGTGGCATTTCAATTCAAGCATTGCGGGCAGATGGTGTTTGCCCCAGGCAGCAACGAAGACCAAATCATGGAAGTCGCCCTCGAAGCCGGTGCGGACGATGTGATCACTGATGACGATGGTGCGATTGAAGTGCTGACGCCACCTGCCAGCTTTGAGGCTGTCAAAAACGCTTTGCAAGCTGCTGGCCTCGTGCCCGAAGTGGCCGAAGTGACCTACCGTGCAGACAACACCATCGAACTCGTGGGTGATGATGCGACAAAAATGCAAAAAATCCTGGACGCGCTGGAAGACCTTGACGATGTGCAAGAGGTCTATCACAACGCAGCACTATGAACGTATTAGTTATTGGCGGCGGTGGCCGCGAGCACGCTTTGGCGTGGAAAATTGCCCAATCCAACAAGGTGCAAAAAGTGTTTGTGGCCCCCGGCAACGGCGGCACAGCACGCGACAAGCGCTTGGACAACATCGACATCACCGATGTCAAAGCACTGCGCGAGTTTGCGCAAAGCAATGGTGTTGAACTGACGGTGGTCGGGCCTGAGACGCCTTTGGCCGCCGGTGTGGTGGACGAGTTTCGCGCCCACGGCCTGCGCATTTTTGGCCCCACCCAAGCGGCTGCCCAGCTGGAAAGCTCCAAAGCGTTCAGCAAGGCGTTCATGAAGCGCCACCACATTCCCACGGCGGAATACGACACCTTCACCGAGCCCCAAGCCGCGCACGACTACGTCAACGCCAAAGGCGCCCCCATTGTGGTGAAGGCCGATGGCTTGGCCGCTGGCAAGGGCGTGGTGGTAGCCATGACCGCCGCCGAAGCCCACGAAGCGATTGACTTCATGTTGCTCGACAACAAACTGGGTGTGAGCCACAACGAAGGTGAGGATGGGCAGGCTTTGCCGCGCGTGGTCATCGAAGAGTTTTTGCAAGGCGAAGAGGCCAGCTTCATCGTCATGTGCGATGGCAAAACCGTGTTGCCATTGGCCACCAGCCAAGACCACAAGCGTTTGCTCGACGCCGACGAAGGCCCCAACACCGGCGGCATGGGCGCGTATTCGCCAGCCCCTGTGGTCACGCCCGAAGTGCATGCCCGTGCCATGCGCGAAATCATTTTGCCCACCATCAAGGGCATGGAAAAAGACGGCATCCCGTTCACCGGTTTCTTGTACGCCGGTTTGATGATTGACCCACAAGGCCAAGTCAAAACCCTGGAGTTCAACTGCCGCATGGGCGACCCCGAAACCCAACCCATCCTGGCCCGCCTGAAAACCGATTTGGTCGATGTGCTGCTGGCAGCGACGGCCACCCACGCAGAAACTCGTTTTGACGACTTTGAGCTGGAGTGGGACCGTCGCAGTGCCGTCGGCGTGGTGCTGGCGGCGCATGGCTACCCCATGAGCCCACGCAAGGGCGATGTCATCACCGGTTTGCCCCAAGACACCGATGATGTGGTGGTGTTCCATGCGGGCACGCAAATCAAAGATGACCAAGTCGTGACCAGCGGTGGTCGCGTGTTGTGCGTGACGGCCTTGGGCGGGACCTTGAAGCTGGCGCAGCAACAGGCTTACGACACCCTCAAAGGCATTCATTTTGATGGCATGCAGTACAGAAGCGACATTGGCCATCGCGCAATTTCGCGTTGAGCGGATGGTTTCCAAAAGCCATGGCATCTGAGTTCGATCGGCCCATGCCCCAGCAGTGCAAGCCCCAAGCGTGGGCGGCATGGCTGGTCAAGCTGATGGGCTGGAAGATTGAGTTTGACGGCTTGCCCGCCAAACAAGGCGTGCTCATTGGCTACCCCCACACCAGCAACTGGGATTTCATCACCATGATGCCCGTCAAGTGGGCGGTGGGCTTGCCGATTCAATTTTTTGCCAAAGAGAGCTTGTTTCGCATTCCGCTGTTTGGCCGCTGGATTCGCTTCATTGGCGCTGTGCCGATTGACCGCTCATCGCCCAAGGGCGTGGTGGGCGAAATGGTGGAAGCGCTGAAACTACACAAGCAAAACGACGCGCTGCTGTGGATTGGCTTGTCGCCCGAAGGCACCCGCAAGCTGACCCAGGGCTGGCGAAGTGGCTTTTACCAACTGGCTTTGGGCGCTGATGTGCCCTTGTGCATGCTTCGCATCGATTACGGCACCAAAGTAGCGAAGATCACCGACTTCATGCGGCTGACGGGCGACGTGCAAGCCGACTATGCCCACATGGCCAAGGTGTATGAAGGCGTGAAAGGCTTTCATCCGCAGCAAGCCGCGCCTATTCGTCCTTTGCCGCCGCGCACCTCACTCAATTGAACAAGATGACCGCATCAACCCACGAACACCTTGTCGCCGCCGCGCGCGCGTACCTCATTGGCTTGCAAAGCCGCATCACCAGCGCCATTGAGGCCAAAGACGGCCAAGCCAAGTTCTTGGTGGACAAGTGGGAAAAAGGCCCAGATGAGCAGTTGCAGGGCAACGGCATCACGCAAATCCTAGAAAACGGCCCCGTGTTTGAGCGTGCAGGTTGTGGCTTTTCGCATGTGCGTGGCCCCAAGTTGCCTCCCTCGGCCACACAGCACCGCCCAGAGCTGGCCGGCGCGCCGTTTGAAGCCATGGGCGTGTCGTTGGTGTTCCACCCGCGCAACCCCTATGTGCCTACCGTGCACATGAACGTGCGCATGATTGCAGCCACCCCCGCCAACGGCAAAACCGTGGCTTGGTTTGGCGGCGGCATGGACTTGACGCCTTATTACGGCTACGCCGAAGACGCCCAGCATTTCCACCAGGTCTGCCACGATGCGTTGCAACCGTTTGGCGAAGACTTGTACCCACGCTTTAAAACCTGGTGTGACGCGTACTTCTGCAACAAGCACCGCAATGAGCAGCGCGGCATTGGCGGCATCTTTTTTGATGACTTCGCTGAATTGGGCTTTGAGCGCAGTTTTGAGATGTTGAAAAGCGTAGGCGATGCCTTGCTTGAGGCCTATTTGCCCATCGTCGACCGCCGCAT
>CANCGU010000107.1 GCA_947377705.1 Comamonadaceae bacterium | reverse complement strand
TCAGTCAGTTGCAGCCTGACTTGATCATTGTGGACGCAGAGTCTGAAGCACGCGATGCCTTAGAGCATGTGGTGTTTGCCACCCGTGACGAGCGCCGCCCCATCGTCCTCTTCACCGACGACAACGACACCACGCACGTCCGCGATGCCGTGGCGGTGGGCGTGTCAGCCTACATCGTGGATGGACTCTCCAGCACACGCATTCGACCCATTCTTGATGTGGCCATGGCACGTTTTGAATACGAAGAGCGCTTGCGCGATGAGCGCGACGATGCGCGCAACGCCTTGCAAGAACGCACGGTGGTCGACCGCGCCAAAGCCTTGTTGATGGAACGCCAAGGCTTGAGCGAGAAGGACGCCTTTACCAAACTGCAAAAAATCGCGATGGACAAGGGCCTCAAGATGGTCGACGTGGCACAACGCACACTGGACATGGCAGACCTACTGTCCTAGTTTGGTGCGCCACCTTGGTGCAAACTTAGACAAACGCCCCGGCATGGGGCGTTTTTTCATACGGGAGAACCCTAAATAGCTGGCACAGCAATTGCAAACAGTCCACGGTAAGAACCAATGACGGTTCAAGGACAAAGGCGTCCCCACCCATGCACCTCAGGCGCATGTGGTGAGGACGCCTTTGTCGTTTCTGCCCAGTTTTTTATTAAGGAGTGATGTCATGACCGATCTTTTGGAGACCCCCATGAGCCGCCGCAACGTTTTGCAAGCTGCCACCGCCGGCGCACTCACCATCGCACCGGCCTTGCGTGCCGCGGTGTATGCCCAAGGCTCAGACAAGCCGGAGAAAGAAGAAGTCAAGATTGGCTTCATCCCCCTCACCGACTGCGCCAGCGTGGTCATGGCATCGGTACTGGGCATCGACAAAAAATACGGCGTCAAGATCATCCCTACCAAAGAGTCGAGCTGGGCCGGTGTGCGCGACAAATTGGTCAACGGCGAGCTCGACTTTGCACACGCCTTGTACGGCTTGATTTACGGCGTCCACATGGGCACGGCAGGTCCTAAGAAAGACATGGCCGTGTTGATGAACTTGAACCAAAACGGCCAAGCCATCACGCTGTCCAAAAAACTCGCCGACAAAGGTGCGGTCGATGCGGCCAGTCTTGCCAAGCTGATGGCCACCGACAAGCGCGAATACACCTTTGCACAAACCTTCCCCACTGGCACACACGCCATGTGGCTGTATTACTGGTTGGCCAGCGTGGGCGTGAACCCACTCAAAGACGCCAAGGTCATCACCGTGCCGCCCCCTCAAATGGTGGCCAACATGCGCGTGGGCAACATGGACGGCTACTGCGTGGGCGAGCCTTGGGGCCACCGCGCGATTGCCGATGGCATTGGCATCACCGCCACCACCACACAAGACATCTGGCGTGACCACCCCGAGAAAGTCTTGGGCACCACGGGCGACTTCGTCAAAAAATACCCCAACACCGCACGCGCGGTGACCGCTGCGATTTTGGAAGCGGGCAAGTGGATTGATGCGGGCTTGCAAAACAAAATGAAGATGGCCGAAACCATCGCCGACAAAGCCTATGTCAACACCAGCGTGGACGTGATCAACCAACGCATCTTGGGCCGCTACCAAAACGGTTTGGGCAAAACCTGGGACGACCCCAACCACATGAAGTTCTTCAACGACGGCACGGCCAACTTCCCTTACCTGTCTGACGGCATGTGGTTCCTCACACAGCACAAGCGTTGGGGCTTGCTCAAAGACCACCCTGACTATTTGAAAGTGGCCAAAGAGATCAACCAAATCGACATCTTCAAACAAGCCGCTGCTGCCAGTAAAACACCGGTGCCTAAGAGCGACATGCGCACCAGCAAATTGATGGACGGCGTGGTCTGGGACGGCAAAGACCCGAAGAAATACGCCGACAGCTTCAAAGTTCACGCTTAAAGCACTCACGAACGCTCTCGCACAAGGACACATCTCATGACTTTGAAACACCTGTTGTCACGCGTGGTGCCGCCCTTCATGGGCTTGGCATTGCTGGTGGGCATTTGGTCGCTGGTGTCTGTCACCAGCACCAACAATTTCCCCAACCCCACCGACACCTTCTGGCAAGCCGTGGATGTGTTCAGCAATCCGTTCTATAGCAACGGCCCCAACGACCAAGGCGTGGGCTGGAACGTGTGGAGTTCTCTCAAGCGCGTGGCACTGGGCTTTGGCTTGGCTGCGCTGGTAGGCATTCCCTTGGGCTTCTTGATTGGGCGCTTCGAGTTTTTGTCGCGCATGTTCAACCCGCTCATCAGCTTGTTGCGCCCCGTGTCGCCCCTGGCTTGGCTGCCCATTGGTTTGTTGGTGTTCAAGGGCGCCAACCCTGCGGCCATTTGGACCATCTTCATTTGTTCCATTTGGCCCATGGTCATCAACACCGCCGTGGGCGTGCAACGTGTGCCGCAAGACTATATGAACGTAGCCCGCGTGCTCAACCTTTCGGAGTGGAAGATCGTTAGCAAGATTTTGTTTCCTGCGGTGCTGCCTTATATGTTGACGGGTGTGCGCTTGGCTGTTGGCACCGCTTGGTTGGTGATCGTTGCCGCCGAGATGCTGACCGGCGGCGTGGGCATTGGCTTTTGGGTGTGGGACGAGTGGAACAACCTGAATGTGAAAAACATCATCATCGCCATCTTCGTGATTGGCATTGTGGGCTTGGTGTTGGAGTACGCCCTCATCAAACTCGCCACCGCATTCACCTTTGAAGAGGTGCAATCATGAACGCATCGTTGACCACCAAGTATTTGCAAATTCAGGGCGTGGCCCAAACCTTCAAAACGGCCAAAGGCGACTTCCCTGCCCTGCGCGACATCGACCTGACCGTGGGCAAAGGCGAGTTCGTCGCCCTCATCGGCCACTCGGGTTGCGGCAAGTCCACCTTGCTCAACCTGATTGCAGGCCTGACCACCCCAACGCAAGGCACCTTGATTTGTGCCAATCGCGAAATCGCAGGCCCCGGCCCCGAGCGTGCGGTGGTGTTTCAAAACCACTCGCTCTTGCCTTGGCTCACTTGCTTTGAAAACGTTTACCTGGGCGTGGAACGCGTGTTCGGCCAAACCGGCATCGTGGACGGCAAGCCCAAAGAAGACAAAGCCCAACTCACCGCACGCACCCACGCGGCACTCGACATGGTGGGTTTGAGCCATGCGGCCCAAAAACGCCCCGGCGAAATCTCGGGTGGCATGAAGCAACGCGTGGGCATTGCACGGGCCTTGGCGATGCAGCCGCAAGTGCTGTTGATGGACGAACCCTTTGGTGCGTTGGACGCCCTGACCCGCGCTAAGCTGCAAGACGAGTTGCTGGCCATCGTGGCCAACACGCAAAGCACCGTGGTGATGGTGACGCACGATGTGGACGAAGCCGTGTTGCTGTCCGACAAGATTGTGATGATGACCAACGGTCCCGCCGCCACCATTGGCGAAGTGCTGCATGTGGACTTGCCTCGCCCCCGCTCCCGCGTGACGCTGGCCGACGACCCCGCCTATTTGCACTACCGCAAAGCCGTGATTGACTTTTTGTACACGCGCCAAGCGCATGTAGAAAAACACTGAGGAGATGGATATGCCCCCCAAACTCAAACTCGTGATGGTCGGCAACGGCATGGCCGGTGTGCGCACCTTGGAAGAGCTCATCAAGCTCACGCCAGACCTTTACGACATCACGGTCTTTGGCTCAGAGCCACACCCCAACTACAACCGCATCTTGTTGTCACCCGTGTTAGCGGGTGAACAAACCTTGGATGAAATCATCCTCAACCCACGCGACTGGTACAGCGACAACCACATCACGCTGCACACCAGCTGGACCGTGACCGAGGTGGACCGCGTCAAACGCGTGGTGCACGCCACCAACGCCGCAGGCGAAGTCAAAAGCGCACCGTATGACCGCTTGATTTTGGCCACCGGCTCCAACCCTTTCATGCTGCCTGTGCCTGGCCGCGAGTTGGAGGGCGTGTTGGCCTACCGCGACATTGCCGACACACAGGCCATGATTGATGCGGCCACGAAATACAAACACGCCGTGGTGATTGGCGGCGGCTTGCTCGGCCTTGAAGCCGCCAACGGTTTGATGAAACGCGGCATGCGCGTGACCGTGGTGCATGTGGGTGAATGGTTGATGGAGCGTCAGCTCGACAAAGTCGCGGGCGGCTTGCTGCAACGCTCGCTCGAAGAGCGTGGCATGCAGTTCCGCATGGGTGCACATACCCAAGAATTACTGGCAGACAAAAACGGGCGTGTAGCCTCGGTGTTGTTCAAAGACGGCACGCATGTCACAGCCGAGTTGGTGGTGATGGCTGTGGGCATTCGCCCCAACACGGCGCTGGCCGAAAAAATGCATCTGCATTGCGAGCGCGGCATTGTGGTCAGCGACACGCTGCAGACCGTGACCGACCCACGCATCTACGCCGTGGGCGAATGCGCGGCCCATCGTGGCATTGCGTATGGTTTGGTGGCGCCTTTGTTTGAACAAGGCAAAGTGCTGGCCAACCATTTAGCCGAGTTCGGCATTGGCCGCTACACCGGCTCGCTCACCTCGACCAAACTCAAAGTCACCGGCATTGATTTGTTCAGCGCGGGCGACTTCATGGGCAGCAACGATGGCAGCACCGAAGAGATTGTGTTGAGCGACCCGCACGAAGGCGTGTACAAAAAGCTCGTCATCCGCAACGACCAATTGGTGGGTGCGTGTTTGTATGGCGACACGGTGGACGGCAGCTGGTACTTCAAGCTGCTGCGCGATGGCCGCAGCGTGGCCGACATCCGCGAAAAGTTGATGTTTGGTGAATCCAACATTGGTGACGTGGGCCACGAAGGCCACAGCAAAGCCGCCAGCATGCCCGACGATGCCGAGGTGTGCGGCTGCAACGGCGTGAAAAAAGGCGCGATTTGCAAGGCGATCAAAGACAAAGGCTTGTTCACCTTGGACGAGGTGCGCAAGCACACCAAGGCCAGCGCCTCGTGCGGTTCATGCACAGGCTTGGTCGAACAAATTTTGATGTTCACTGCCGGCGGCGACTACTCGGCCACACCAAAGAAAAAAGCCATCTGCGGCTGCACCGACCACAGCCACCAAGAAGTGCGCGACGCGATTCGTGACCACAAGCTGTTGACCAACGACGCAGTGTTTGAATTTTTAGCGTGGAAAAAACCGAGTGCGGACGCCAAAGCCACAGGCTGCGCCACCTGCCGCCCTGCCATCAACTATTACCGCATGAGCAGCTGGCCCAAAGAAGCCTTGGACGACCCACAAAGCCGCCTCATCAACGAGCGCAGCCACGCCAACATCCAAAAAGATGGCACCTACAGCGTCATCCCACGCATGTGGGGTGGCGAGACCACCGCAGACGAGCTTCGCCGCATTGCGGATGTGGTGGACAAGTACAACATCCCCACCGTCAAGGTCACGGGCGGTCAGCGCATTGACTTGCTCGGTGTGAAAAAAGAAGACCTTGTGAATGTGTGGAAAGACATTGGCATGCCGTGCGGCCACGCCTACGCCAAAGCTTTGCGCACCGTCAAAACCTGTGTGGGCAGCGAGTGGTGCCGCATGGGCACACAAGACAGCACGCAAATGGGCAAAGACCTTGAGAAAGCCATGTGGCGCATGTATGCACCACACAAGGTGAAGTTTGCCGTATCGGGCTGCCCGCGCAACTGCGCAGAAGCAGGTATCAAAGACGTGGGCATCATCGGCGTGGACAGCGGCTGGGAGATGTACATCGCAGGCAACGGCGGCATCAAAACCGAAGTGGCCGAGTTCTTTGTGAAGGTCAAAACCTCCGAAGAAGTGATGGAGTACACCGGCGCCTTCATGCAGCTCTACCGCGAAGAAGGTTGGTACTTGGAGCGCACCGTGCACTACGTGAACCGCGTGGGCATGGACTACGTGAAGAAAAAAATCTTGGACGACGAGGTAGGCCGCAAAGCTTTGTGGGCACGTTTGCAATTTGCACTCGACGGCGAACCCGACCCATGGTTTGAGTTCGACAAAGCGCAAGTCGACACACGCCAGTTTGAAGCTATCACCGTTTAAGGACACACACCATGACCGAATGGAAAGTCATTTGCAAAGTTGACGACATCCCCGTGCTGGGCGCACGTCGCGTGCAGCGCGACAAGGGCGTCGAAGTGGCGGTGTTTCGCAACGCCGAAGACAAAGTGTTTGCCCTGCTGGACCAGTGCCCGCACAAACGCGGCCCCTTGAGCCAAGGCTTGGTGTTTGGTGAAACCGTGGTGTGCCCGCTGCACAACTGGCACATTGGGCTGGTTGACGGCTGCGCTCACGCGCCTGATGAAGGCTGCACCACCCGCTTTGCTGTGCGTGTAGAAAACGGCGAGGTGGCGCTTGACTTGCAAGAGTTGAACACGCTCGCCGTTGACGACACCACCGCCGCTTAAGCGCGTCACACAGAGCCGCTGTCATGAAAGAAACGCGTTCGACCTGTCCTTACTGTGGCGTGGGCTGTGGTGTCATCATTTCATCGAACGCGGGTCACATCACAGGCGTGCGCGGCGACCCTGCCCACCCTGCCAACTTGGGGCGTTTGTGCAGCAAAGGTTCCACGCTGCACCTCACAGCCAGTCCCGCGATGGCTGCGCAAACACGTTTGCTACAACCCATGCGCCGCTTGGTGCGTGGTGGCAGCTTGCAACCTGTGGCCTGGGACAGCGCCATGCAAATGGCCAGCCACACCTTGGCCAGCATCGTGCGTGCGCATGGCGCAGAAGCCATTGGTTTTTATGTGTCGGGCCAGTTGCTGACCGAAGACTATTACGTGTTCAACAAGCTGGTCAAAGGATTGCTGGGCACCAACAACATCGACACCAACTCGCGCCTGTGCATGAGCAGCGCCGTGGCTGGCTACAAGCTCACCCTCGGTGCCGATGCACCGCCCGCGTGCTACGACGATGTGATGCATGCCGACTGCTTGTTCATCGCGGGCAGCAACGCGGCGTATGCACACCCCATTTTGTTCAGACGCATCGAAGACGCACGCGCGAAAAACCCCGACCTCAAAATCATCGTGGCCGACCCCCGCCGTACCGACACGGCCAGCAGTGCCGACCTGCATTTGCCATTGCAACCGGGCACCGATGTCGCGCTGTTTCATGGCATGTTGCACGTCATGCTGACCGAGGGCTGGGTGGACCACACCTACATTGCTGCGCACACCGACGGCTTTGACGCACTGCAAAGGTTGGTGACCGACTACACGCCCGCGCATGTGCACGAGGTGTGCGGCATCACCCCCGAGCAACTGCTGCAAGCCACGCGTTGGTTTGCCACCTCCAAAGCCACGCTCAGTTTGTATTGCCAAGGCTTGAACCAATCGAGCAGCGGCACCGCCAAAAACGCCTCGCTCATCAACCTGCATTTGGCGACCGCCCACATTGGCAAACTCGGCGCAGGCCCCTTCTCGCTCACCGGTCAACCCAACGCCATGGGCGGTCGCGAAGTGGGCGGTTTGGCCAACCTCATCAGCGCGCACCGCGACATGGCCAAGCCTGAACACCGCGCCGAAGTCGCGAGCTTGTGGGGCATTGACGATGTGCCCGCCAAACCCGGGAAGACCGCCGTCGAAATGTTTGAAGCCGCCGCCGAGGGT
Organism: Comamonadaceae bacterium; assembly: GCA_947377705.1. The sequence continues at coordinate 1,142 of CANCGU010000107.1, read as the reverse complement.
GAAATCAAAGCGCTGTGGATTGCGTGCACCAACCCCGCGCAATCCATGCCTAACCAAAGCACCGTGCGCCGGGCCCTAGAACGCGCCGAGTTTGTGGTGGTGCAAGAAGCTTTCGCCACCGCTGAGACCTGCGACTTCGCCGACCTGCTGCTGCCCGCCACCACCTGGGGCGAAAAAGAAGGCACGGTCACCAACAGCGAGCGCCGCATCACCCGGGTGCATGCCGCTATCCCCGCACCGGGCCATGCACGACACGATTGGCAAATCGTAGTAGATCTGGCCAAACGTTTGGCACAAGAACCCGGCATGGCCACCAACAAAAACGGCCTGCGCATGGCCTACGCCTCACCCGAAGAAATTTGGATGGAGCACCGCGAATCTACCCGTGGCCGTGACCTCGACATCACTGGCTTGAGCTACCCCCATTTAGACCAAAGCCCAGAGCAATGGCCCATGCGCGAAGGTGCCACGCATGGCCAAGCGCGTTTGTATGAAGACGGGGTATTTGCCACGGCAAATGGGCATGCCAAATTTGCGGCACTGCCCTATGTGCCTACCGCCGAAGTGCGTGAATCGCGTTTCCCGTTTTCGCTCAACACAGGCCGTTTGCGTGACCAGTGGCATGGCATGACACGCACAGGCTTGGTCGGCAAACTGTTTGGCCATGTGCCCGAACCTGTGGTGCAACTGCACCCCGACGACATGGCACGTTTGGGTTTTGACGAAGGCACCTTGGTGCACGTCACCAGCAAGCGTGGCTCTATCGTGTTACCTGCCCAAGCCAGTGCCGACCTCGCCGTGAACCAAGCCTTCATCGCCATGCATTGGGGCGCCGCCTTTTTGAGCGGGCGTGACCACCAGAACAAACCATTGGCGGGGGTGAATGCCATCACCACGTCCGCGTATTGCCCTACCTCCAAGCAACCAGAGCTGAAACACGCCGCTGTCAAAGTGCTCAAGGCCGAATTACCTTGGACCTTGCTGGCCGTGGCATGGCTGCCCGAGCACAAAGCACAAACCATTCTGCAAAACCTGCGTACGCGCATGGTGCAGTTTGAATTTGCCAGCTGCGTGCCGTTCAGTGACTCGCCGACAGAAGGCCCTGCCCGTCAAGGTGTGCTGATGCGCGCCGCCTGCAGCGA
>CANCGU010000106.1 GCA_947377705.1 Comamonadaceae bacterium | reverse complement strand
GGTTAAATCAGGGCGTCTCGAGAAGGGCGCCTAAACAAGGAATAATTGGGGACTATGGCAACACAGTCCCCTTTTTCTTGGTTGGCCGATGCAGCAGACACGCTGCGCGCCCAACTTCCCGCCGATTTTCCGCAATCCCTCACACCGCCCGCATGGGCAGTGGCTGAAGTGCAGCAGCGCGTGGTGCTCTTGTTGAACCATGTGCTCATGCAAGAACCCGCGGCTCGCGACCGCTTGCAGCGCCAAAAAGGCCGCCAAGTGCAAGTGTCTTGGCGTGACCAAGTGTTTCAATGCGCCTTCACCCCCGCGGGGTTGATCGAATTCATCGCCCCCAACGCCAGTAGCAAAGCCGCTGACCTGGTGTTGCGCGTGAACGAGCCTTCGCCGTTCGAACTTGCCAAAACCGTGCTGCAAGGCGAGAAGCCTGCCATTCGCATTGAAGGCGATGTGCAGTTGGCTGCCGAAGTCAATTGGCTGATTGACCATGTGCGTTGGGACCCAGAAGAAGACGTGGCCCGCCTCATTGGTGACGCCCCTGCGCACACTTTGGTGCAAACCGCCAAGCGCATCGTCGATGCCCTGCGTCGCTTTGTGCAACAACAAACCACGAAGGCCGCGCCATGATGACCCGTTTGCTGCGTGGTATTTACATTGTTTTCATCGTCTTGCGTTATGGCTTGGATGAGCTGGTGCTGACCAGCTTTCAAAAGCCAGGCTTGCGCTTATTGGCGCGCATTGTGTCGGTGGGGCGCGATTTGTCGGCACCACGCGGCCAGCGTTTGCGCGAGGCGCTTGAGCACCTAGGCCCTATCTTTGTGAAATTCGGCCAAGTGCTGTCGACCCGTCGCGATTTGCTGCCGATGGATTTGGCCGATGAATTGGCCAAGCTGCAAGACCGTGTGCCACCCTTCCCGTCTAATGAGGCTGTGGCCATCATCGAGCGTGCATTTGGTCGCCCGCTCAACGATATTTTTGTGGATTTCACGCACCAGCCGGTGGCCAGCGCCTCGATTGCGCAAGTGCACTTTGCGGTCATCCAAGACCGCAACGGCCTGACGCGCGAAGTGGCTGTCAAAGTGCTGCGCCCCGGCATGCTGACCGTGATTGACAAAGACCTGAGCCTCATGCGCATGATGGCGGGTTGGGTGGACCGTCTCAGTGCCGATGGCAAACGCTTGAAGCCCCGCGAAGTGGTGGCTGAGTTTGACAAGTACCTGCATGACGAACTCGACTTCATGCGCGAAGCCTCCAATGCCGCGCAACTGCGCCGCAACATGGAAGGCCTCAACCTCGTGTTAATTCCCGAAATGATTTGGGATTTCTGCCGCGACGATGTGATCGTGATGGAACGCATGAAGGGCGTGCCTATTAGCCAAGTGGATCAGTTGCGTGCGGCTGGCGTGGACATCCCCAAGTTGGCACGCGACGGTGTGACCATCTTCTTCACCCAAGTGTTCCGGGATGGTTTTTTTCATGCCGACATGCACCCCGGCAACATCCAAGTCAGCTTAGAGCCCGCGACTTTTGGTCGTTACATTTCGCTCGACTTTGGCATCGTGGGCACGCTCACGGAAACCGACAAAGAGTATTTGGCGCAAAACTTCACCGCCTTTTTCCGCCGCGACTACAAGCGCGTGGCCGAGCTGCACATCGAGTCGGGCTGGGTGCCCGCTGACACGCGTGTGGACGAGTTGGAGTCAGCCATCCGTGCTGTGTGCGAGCCATACTTTGACCGTCCGCTGAAAGAAATTTCCTTGGGTCTGGTGCTCATGCGTTTGTTCCAAACCTCGCGCCGTTTCAATGTGGAAATTCAGCCGCAACTTGTGTTGCTGCAAAAAACGTTACTCAACATCGAAGGCTTGGGTCGTCAACTTGACCCTGATTTGGATTTGTGGAGCACCGCCAAACCATTTTTGGAAACTTGGATGCTCGATCAAGTCGGCCCCAAAAAACTTTGGAAGCAATTGGTGGCAGAAGCCCCGCGCTACGCCAAGCTCTTGCCTGAGTTGCCACGTTTGGTCCATGACTTTTTGAAGCAACGCCAAAACAACGACAACGCCCAGTTGCAGTTGCTCATTCAAGAACAGCGACGCACCAACCGCCTGCTGCAAGGTATGGCATGGGTAGGCGGTGGTTTTGTGTTGGGCTTGTTGGCCACGCAAATTTTTGTGCGCTTGCACCATTTTTATTAAACACATTGCGGAGTTGACCCGTGCTGCTCACACTCGTCATCGTCTATTTGCTGGTCACCATCGCCATTGGTTTGATGGCTGCCAAGCGCGTTCAAAACTCGGCTGATTTCGCCATCGCAGGCCGCCACCTGCCTATGGCCATGATCGTCACCACCACGTTTGCCACTTGGTTTGGCTCGGAAACAGTGCTGGGCATTCCTGCTAAGTTTGTGAACGGTGGTTTGCACGGCGTGGTGGAAGACCCGTTTGGTGCGGGCTTTTGTCTCATCTTTGTCGGCCTGTTCTTCGCGGGTAAGCTCTACCGCATGACGCTGCTCACCATCAGCGACTACTTCCGTGAGCGCTACGGCCGCGTGGTGGAGGTGGTGTGCTCGCTCATCATCATGGTCAGCTACCTCGGTTGGGTGTCGGCGCAGGTCACGGCTCTGGGGCTGGTGTTCAACCTCTTGTCCGATGGCGTGGTCAGCATGGAGCTGGGCATGGTCATTGGCGTGGTGTCCATCTTGGCCTACACCTTGTTTGGTGGCATGTGGTCGGTGGCCATCACCGACTTCATCCAAATGATCATCTTGGTGGTGGGTTTGTCGATCTTGGCGGTGTTTGCCTCGGGCCAAGCCGGGGGTGCGGACAAGGTGATTGCGCTGGCGATCAGCCAAGACATGTTTAAGTTTTGGCCCGAGCCCAACACCAAAGACGTGTTGTTCTTCTTTGCCTCGGCCATCACCATCATGTTGGGGTCGATTCCACAGCAAGACGTGTTTCAGCGCGTCATGTCCGCTAACAGTATCAAGGCCGCCACGCACGGTCCCGTGATCGGTGGCATTTGCTACATCTTGTTTGCGTTTGTGCCTATGTTTTTGGTGGTCAGCGCGATGATCATCATGCCCGAGCAAGCCGCAGCACTCATGGCCGATGACCCCCAAAAGGTGCTGCCCACTTTGGTGATGACGCAGATGCCGTTTGTCATGCAAGTGCTGTTTTTCGGCGCCTTGCTGTCGGCCATCAAATCATGTGCTTCGGCCACCTTGCTCGCGCCTAGCGTGACTTTCACCGAAAACATTTGGCGTCAATTTCATCCCCATCAAAGCGACAAGCAAGAGCTGCGCGCCATGCGCGTGACGGTGTTGGTATTCAGCATGTTGGTCTTGGGCTATGCCATTCGCATGCAAGGCACCTCGATTTACGAAATGGTGTCGGGTGCCTATCAAGTGCCCTTGGTGGGTGCGTTTGTGCCGCTCACGTTTGGCCTGTACTGGAAGCGTGCCACCACGCAGGGCGCGATCTTTGCCTTGGTGCTGGGCCTACTCACCTGGGGCTTGTTCCTTGCGACACCCGCTGGCGACGAGTTTCCTGCGCAACTGGCGGGGGTGTTGGCCAGTTTGACGGGCATGGTGTTGGGTTCTTTGGGGCCCCAAGCCATTCGCAACGCCCATGGCAGCCACCACAAGCTGGTGGGTGCAACCTAAACCTAGCCTAGCGTGGCAATGAGCGCGCGCTCGGTGGTCATTGCCCCTTGAAATAGGGCTTGGGCGCCTATAATTCAGGGTTTTACCGAATCCGTCTCGCCATGCCCATTTATGCCTACAAATGCGGGTCCTGCGGCCATGCCAAGGACGTCCTGCAAAAAATCTCAGATGCCCCGCTGACCGACTGTCCAGCGTGTGGCAAACCCACGTTTTCTAAACAACTCACCGCTGCGGGCTTTCAGCTCAAAGGCTCGGGTTGGTATGCCACCGATTTCAAAGGTGGCTCCGGCGGCACATCGGCTCCTGCCGCTGTAGCGGGCACGGCTGCCACGGCCAGTGACAGCGCCTCGGCCAGCAGCAGCGCTGATACCTCGTCTGGCAGTCCTGCCGCATCGGGCGGCTGCGCCACGGGCTGCGCTTGCCACTGATTTTTCAATACCACTAGGGTCTTCATGCCGATAAAAAAATACCTGCTCGCAGGCCTCTTGGTCTGGACGCCTTTGGTCATCACCGTGGCGGTGTTGAGCTGGCTGGTGGGTTCACTGGACAGCGCGTTTCTTGGCACGCTGACCAAACTGCACTTGGTCTCACCCGACATGATTTACTGGCTCGACCATGTGCCAGGCTTGGGCGTGATCTTGCTGGTGTTGGTGTTGTTGTTGACAGGCGCGTTGGTGTCTAACGTGGCCGGTCGTTGGTGGATGAGGCAGTGGGACCGTTTGCTGAACCAAATCCCAATCGTCAAGTCGATTTACTCCAGCGTGAAGAAGGTGTCAGACACCTTGTTTTCCGATGGTGGCAATGCCTTTCGCAAAGCCTTGCTGGTGCAGTACCCCCACAGCGGTACATGGACCATCGCTTTTCAAACTGGCACACCCATGGGTGAAGTGGCCAGCAAGCTGGATGGTGAGTTTTTGAGCATCTACGTGCCCACCACACCCAACCCCACCAGCGGCTACTTTTTGCTGGTTCCCAAGGCTGATGTCATTGAGCTCGATCTCAGCGTTGACGAAGCTTTGACTTATGTAATTTCCATGGGCGCTGTCTCTCCCAGCGTCCCCGCACTCAAAGAAAAGAGAAACTAAAAATGGCAATGCGTTCCCACTACTGCGGTCTTGTGACCGAAGCCCTCAATGGCCAAACTGTGAGCCTGTGCGGCTGGGTCAACCGTCGCCGTGACCACGGCGGCGTGATCTTCATCGACTTGCGTGACCGCGAAGGCTATGTACAAGTGGTGTGCGACCCCGACCGCCCCGAGATGTTCAAAGTGGCTGAAAACGTGCGCAACGAGTTTTGTATCCAAGTCAAAGGCTTGGTGCGCGCCCGTCCAGATGGCACGACCAACGAAGGCCTGAAGAGCGGCAAGATTGAAGTGCTGTGCCACGAACTCATCGTGTTGAACGAGTCGGTCACACCTCCGTTCCAAATTGACGACGACAACCTGTCTGAGACCACACGCCTCACGCACCGCGTGCTCGACTTGCGCCGCCCGTACATGCAAAACAACCTGATGCTTCGCTACAAAGTGTCCATGGAAGTGCGCAAGTACTTGGACGAAAACGGCTTTGTGGACATCGAAACCCCCATGCTCACCAAGAGCACACCCGAAGGCGCGCGCGACTACCTCGTGCCAAGTCGTGTGCACGATGGTCACTTCTTTGCGTTGCCACAATCGCCTCAGTTGTTCAAACAATTGTTGATGGTGGCGGGCTATGACCGTTACTACCAAATCACCAAGTGCTTCCGCGACGAAGACTTGCGCGCTGACCGTCAACCTGAATTCACCCAAATTGATATTGAAACCTCGTTCTTGAGCGAGGAAGAAATCCGCGACATGTTCCAAGGCATGATCAAACGCGTGTTCCAAAACACCATTGGCGTGGACCTCGGCGAGTTCCCTGTCATGACTTACCAAGATGCCATGCACATCTACGGCTCTGACAAGCCTGACCTGCGCGTGAAACTGCAGTTCACCGAAGTGACCGATGTCATGGGCGATGTGGACTTCAAAGTGTTCTCAGGCGCTGCCAATATGAAAGGCGGCCGTGTGGTGGCCTTGCGCGTGCCTCACGGCTCCGTCGAAGGCGGCGGCATCAGCCGTGGTGAGATCGACGCCTACACTGAGTTCGTCAAGATCTACGGTGCGAAGGGCTTGGCCTACATTCGCGTCAACGACTTGTCCAACGGCCGTGATGGTTTGCAGTCACCCATCGTCAAAAACATCCACGACGCGGCCCTCAATGCTGTGCTGGAGCGCAGCGGCGCACAAAACGGTGACCTGATTTTCTTCGGCGCCGACAAAGCCAAAATCGTCAACGACGCCATCGGTGCGTTGCGCATCAAGATTGGCCACAGCGAGTTTGGCAAGAAGAACGGTTTGTTTGAAGACCGTTGGGCGCCGATGTGGGTGGTTGACTTCCCCATGTTCGAGTTCGACGACGAAAGCCAGCGCTACACCGCCGTGCACCACCCCTTCACGGCACCCAAAGACGGCCACGAAGACTGGATGGTCACCGCGCCTGAGAAGTGCATCTCCAAAGGCTACGACATGGTGTTGAACGGCTGGGAAATGGGCGGCGGCTCGGTGCGTATCCACCGCGCTGACGTGCAACAAAAAGTGTTTGACGCTTTGAAGATCACGCCCGAAGAAGCCCAGCTCAAATTCGGCTTCTTGCTCGATGCCTTGCAATACGGCGCGCCTCCACACGGCGGCTTGGCCTTCGGTTTGGACCGCATCGTCACCTTGATGACCGGCGCTGAATCCATCCGCGACGTGATTGCCTTCCCCAAGACCCAACGCGCTCAGTGTTTGCTCACCCAAGCACCCAGCCCTGTGGATGAGAAGCAGTTGCGCGAATTGCACATTCGCTTGCGCAATTTGGACGCAGTCAAGGCTTAATACCTTGGCACTGAGGTGCAGACGAAAAGGCGCTGGCGACAGCGCCTTTTTTACGCCCGAAATTTATGAGTGCGTGTCTAAGTTCAACACGCAAGCCAACGGCACATCGCTGGGCGGTTCGTAGTCGGCGACGATCCACGCCCGATGTGGGTGCTCTGCGGCTTCGCTCAAAAACGCTTGGATGATTTGGACAGACCGCAAGTCGAGCGCGGCGAAGGGCTGGTCCAGCAGCGTAACCGCTGCGCCCGATGCCAAGGCGGCGACCACCATGACTTTGCGGCGACTGCCTGCGGACAGCATGTGCAATTGCTTTTCACGGTGCGTGTGCATATCCATCGCTTCTGCCAAGTCACTCAGCACCTCGTCATTCCAGTGTGGATACTGCTTGCGCAAGTCATTCCAGCACGCTTGCACAGTGATGGCGTCGTGTGCGGGGCTTTGTAGGTCGACCCAAAATACACCCCCTGAGGGGAGGGCCACTGTGCCAACGTCCGGCTGCACGACACCCGCCAGCAAACGCAGCAAGGTCGTTTTGCCTTTGCCCTCGTCACCACACACCCAGCTCACGCCAGCGGGCCAAGTGAAGGTCAGATGGGTGATGGGGCCGTGGGTGAGGTTTTGGACTCGAATCAAAGAGGCGGAGGGGGTGGACATGGCCTGATCGTCGTCTATTTCATAAAAGGTGCTATTTTTAATTATTCAGCATCCATAGACTAGGATGAACCCTAGTTATGCCTCTTTCTAAATTTCCATCCCTCGTTTATCCGCTGCCCAAGGCCAACCGTCATTTGGCTTACAGCGAAGCTGGCGATCCCAACAGTGCGCATGTGCTGCTGTGTTTGCCTGGCTTGTTAGAAACCCGCGCCACGTTTGACCCTTTGTTGCAGTCTGCCGAGGGCTTGCGTGGGCTGCGCATCATCAGTCTCGACCATTGCGGCCGCGGTGACTCTAGCCCGTTGCCGGGCGACGAGGGGTACACCATGCAGGTGTATTTGGCGGATGCGGTGCAGTTCATTCAGCAAGTGATCATGCGGGCCAGCGTGCCCGTGACGCGCTTTGAAGTGCTGGGCACCAGCATGGGCGGCATTTTGGCGATGTACTTAGCCAACGAAGCGGGCATTCGCATTGACGGCTTGGTGTTCAACGACATTGGCTTGAATTTGCCATGGATGTCGATTTACGGCTTGTACGACGGCATGAAAGTGGAAGGTCGCTTACCGCCTCCCGAAGACATGGCCGCTCAGTTCAATGTGAGCTTGGGTGCCGTGCTGGCCGTGCAAACGCCTTCGCACTTTGATTTGCCTTATCGCAAAGACTGGAAAGGCATGAATTTCGGGCATTTGTTGAGCCACTTCAAAGGCCCTGTGCGATTGATTCATGGGAGCGAATCGGGCGTTTGCCCTATGGAGCAGGTGCGTGTGATGACGCGTGAATTGCCCCAATGCCAAGTGCTAGAAGTGCCGGGTGCCCACCACCCAGCCCCGTTCAACCCTGACGTGTGTGCATTTGTATTGCAGGCGCTCAGTCAAGCGCCTGTTGCGGTGGAGTCGGCTGCGGCCAAAGAACGCCGCGAAGAAAAAGAGCGTGGCTTTTGGCCTTGGCTCAAGCAGCGCTACCGAGGCGCCACAAAGAAGTAAGTTCTTTGGCACGCGCGGTGTGCAGCGGGTCGGTGTCGTCGGTGGCTTTGCCGTGACGTGGTTTGATGTCGTGGCGACCCAGCAGTTGCAAGCCTGCTTCGCTGATCCAACATAACAATTCTTCGCGGGTGCGTAGCCCTAGGTGCTCGGCCAAATCGGACAAGATGAGCCAGCCTTCGCCATTCGGTGTCAAGTGCGCGCGCAGACCACTCAAGAAGCCACGCAGCATCCGACTTCCTTCGTCGTACACCGCATGCTCAATGGGCGAGCTAGGGCGGGCGGGCACCCACGGTGGGTTACACACAATCAAGGGCGCCTTGCCCTCTGGGAATAAATCGGTTTGTACCAACTCGACTTTGTCGAGGCGTTGCAAGCGTTGCAGGTTTTCGCGGGCGCAGGCGAGGGCGCGTGGGTCTTGGTCAGTCGCAATGATGTGCTGCACACCGCGTTTGGCTAACACCGCTGACAGCACGCCCGTGCCCACCCCAATGTCAAATGCCAAGCTTTTGTCGCGTATCGGTGTGGTGGCCACCAAGTCGACGTATTCGCCGCGCACGGGAGAGAACACGCCGTAGTGCGGGTGAATTCGGTTGTTCGGGC
>CANCGU010000105.1 GCA_947377705.1 Comamonadaceae bacterium | reverse complement strand
GGCGCAGCAGCGGCACGCTTCAATGCGTACCTCGGTCAAATCCTCGGCGACTTCCGTCGCGTGTTGCTCTAAGGACTTGATATGGCAATGATTGATATCCAAGTTCCAGACATCGGCGACTTCGACGAAGTGGCCGTGATTGAGTTGCTGGTCAAGCCCGGTGACACCGTGCGCGCAGAGCAATCGCTCATCACCGTGGAGTCCGACAAAGCGTCGATGGAAATTCCATCCTCACACGCGGGCGTGGTGAAAGAGTTGAAAGTCAAGCTGGGCGACAAGGTCAAGCAAGGTTCTGTGGTGTTGGTGCTCGAAGGTGAGGGCGCGGGCGCGTCTGCTGCTTCAGCCCCAGCCCCAGCTGCAGCATCGGCAGCTAGTTCGGCCCCAGCAGCTGCAACTGCTTCTGCCGCAGCGCCGGCTGTGGCTACAGCCCCTGCACCTGTGGCTTCCAGCTTCGGCGGTTCTGCCGACATCGAGTGCGATGTGCTTGTGTTGGGCGGCGGCCCTGGCGGTTACTCGGCTGCATTCCGTGCGGCTGACCTCGGCTTGAATGTGGTCATCGTTGAGCGCTACGCCACCTTGGGCGGCGTGTGTTTGAACGTGGGTTGCATCCCCTCCAAAGCCTTGCTGCACGTGGCAGCGGTGATGGACGAAGTGGCCCACATGGCTGACCTCGGTGTGGACTTCGGTGCACCCGCCGTCAACATCGACAAGCTGCGCGGCCACAAAGAAAAAGTCGTTGGCAAACTCACAGGCGGCTTGGCTGCCATGGCCAAGATGCGCAAGGTCACCACCGTGCGCGGCTTGGGCCAATTCGTGGGGGCCAACCACCTCGAAGTGAGCGAGACCAGCGGCACGGCACAAGCCACCACCGGCAGCAAAAAAGTGATCGCCTTCAAGAAGGCCATCATCGCTGCAGGCTCGCAAGCGGTGCGTTTGCCTTTCATGCCCAACGACCCACGCGTGGTCGACAGCACTGGGGCTTTGGAACTCAAAGAGGTGCCCAAGCGCATGCTCATCTTGGGCGGCGGCATCATCGGCCTAGAGATGGGCACGGTTTACAGCACGTTGGGCGCACGTCTGGACGTGGTGGAAATGATGGACGGCCTCATGCAAGGCGCTGACCGCGACTTGGTCAAGGTCTGGCAAAAGATGAACGCCAAGCGCTTTGACAACATCATGCTCAAGACCAAGACCGTGTCTGCACGCGCTTTGCCTGAAGGCATTGAAGTCACGTTTGCACCGGCAGAAGAGGGCGGCACAGCCCCCGCGCCGCAGGTGTACGACCTGGTGTTGCAAGCCGTGGGCCGCACGCCCAACGGCAAAAAACTCGCTGCTGAAAAAGCCGGCGTGGCCGTGACTGACCGTGGCTTTATCAACGTCGACATTCAAATGCGCACCAACGTGCCGCACATCTTTGCCATTGGCGACATCGTGGGCCAGCCTATGTTGGCGCACAAAGCGGTGCACGAAGCACATGTGGCAGCCGAAGTCATTGCGGGTGAACTGCAAGGCAACAAAGAGTTGGCAGCCGCTGCGTTCAACGCACGCGTCATCCCAAGCGTGGCCTACACCGACCCCGAAGTGGCATGGGTGGGCTTGACCGAAGACCAAGCCAAAGCGCAAGGCATCAAGGTGAAAAAGGGCTTGTTCCCCTGGACGGCTTCTGGCCGCGCCATTGCCAACGGCCGCGACGAAGGCGTGACCAAACTGCTGTTTGACGATTCACCCGAGGCCCACGGCCACGGCAAGATCTTGGGCGGCGGCATGGTGGGCACGCATGCGGGCGACATGATTGGCGAGATCGCTCTGGCCATCGAAATGGGCGCAGACGCTGTGGACATCGGCAAAACCATCCACCCACACCCCACGCTGGGCGAAAGCATCGGCATGGCGGCAGAAGTGGCGCACGGTAGCTGCACGGACTTGCCGCCTAGCAAGAAGTAAACGCTTCGCGTTGCTTAACAAAAAAGCCCAGACAGGAAACTGTCTGGGCTTTGTGTTTTCTGCGCTCGAACAAGGCGGATGCATGAGCGGGGGATTTCTGTGCGCTTATGAGGTCTATTCAGATTTGATGGAATAAATCCAAAGGACTGGCGGTTCCATACGCTGCCGGACTTTGAGGTCGATCAGCGCGTCAGTTGGTAAGGGTGGCAAAGCGGTTTTGTCAACGCTGCATGGAATGGCTGCTCTAGTTCCGCCAGCAACGGGTACTACAGAGAAATCTCGGACAACAGCCCTAGAGCAAGCACCCTGCTTATCCAAGTAGGCCCTAGTGCGCAGGCCTGTGACGCCTAAAACGTGAGCCATACTCGTGCAAATGTGGTTGGATTTTCTGAACGTTCAATCTTTGCAGATGGCTCACTTTGTACATTATTCTGTATCAGCGTGTACCACCCAGGCAGGCTTAAAGGCTCATCCGTTTGAATGTAGTAAGCTTAATAATGTTAATTAAATAGCAGTCAAAATAAGATGCCAATAATCAAATGCTCGGAGTGCGAAAAGGAGATCAGCACATCGGCGCTCGCCTGCCCTAAGTGCGGGGCCGTTATCCCCAAGAAGAAGCTTTGGCCGTGGTTGGTAGGTGTTCCCGTTGGTGTGGTGGCTTTAATTCTTGTGTGGAGTGGCGCCAAGCCTGATTACGAGCACCAAGCCATTGCAGCCCGGCAGGTGTGCGAGAAGAATTTTGGCGGGAGCAGGGGCGACTGCGACAGTGTTTATTCCGGCATCATCAGAGATGGTGAAAAAGCCGCAGAGACACCAGCGAAAAGGATTGAGCGCGAAAAACGAGAGTCCGCAGTAAAGTCGTATTACCAAGCTGAATTCGATAAAGAGCGAGCTGCTTTCGACAAAGAGCAGGAAGCACTTGAAAAACAAATGAAAGCGGAATGTGTCCCACTGTTAGACGAGAAGAAGAGCCGATATAAAGCGCTCTTTGCAAGCGGCCGGTACTGGGATGCCGCAACTGCTTTGCGTCCTTGTGCCAAAGTGTCTGATGATGCATACCTTAAAAAAATGGTCGCCGATGCAGAGTTCAAATCTTATGTGGCGGACATAAACAGCCCGAAAACCAGCGCTGCGCAAAAGCTCCAAGCGATTGATTCAATGAGCAGGGATTTTCCTGAGCAAGCCAAAAAGTACGAATCTCACGAAAAGAAGCTAAGGGGAGGGTAACAGCGTGAAGCCCCCTCGGAAACCCGAACCAGCTGAGAGTAGAGAATTCCACCTAGCGAAGTTAGTACGTGAAGAAATCAAGATTCAGTGAAAGCCAGATCGTTGCACGGCTAGGGAAAAATCCTCGGCGGCGGCATGGTGGGCACGCACGCGGGCGACACATGATCGGCGAGATTGCTTTGGCCATCGAGATGGGCGCAGACGCTGTTGACATCAGCAAAACCATCTACCCACACACCAGGCTGGGCGAAAGCATCGGCATGGCGGCAGAAGTGACGCACGGTAGCTGCACGGACTTGCCGCCTAGCAACAAGTAAACGCTTCGCGCTGCAAACAAAAAAGCCCAGACAGGAAACTGTCTGGGCTTTTTTATTCTGCGAAGGGTTTTTTAATCACCGCATTCGATGCGGTGATTAGGCTGCGTATTCATCGCACTCAATACGCCCCGAGGTAACACCCCTCAGCCCGCTCCCCATCCACTTCATCATCATCTTCTTCGTTGCACAGCGCAGCAATCAAGGCAAGGTCGGCCACTTGGCCGGGTAGCAGCAGCTCTTCATTGGTCCAGCGCTTGACCAAGTGGCCATTGGCTACGCCGCCGGTGTGTGGGGCTTGGTAGGTGCGGCGGTGTTGCGTTTGCCTAGAGCTTCAAGCCGCCAACCCATTCAAATAATCATCAGCCCGCGTCACCTGTATCTCGCCCAGCGCATGGCTGTGCGGCAAATGGCGCACCACTTGCACCGCCTGCGCTTGCGGCTGTTCGCGGGCAAAGCGCAGCAGGGCGCGGTGGGGTTTGGGGTCTGACAGTTTGCATTCCACCAATTGGGTGAGCTGGCCTTTGTGGCTCAGGGCAAAGTCCACCTCGGCCCCGTCTTTGGTGCGGATGTAGTGCAGCCCAGTTTCTTGGCCTTGCACGTCGTGCTGCCACTGCACATGCTTGTGCAAGGCGGTGGCAACCAGGTTTTCAAATCGCAGGCCGTCGTCGCCCACCACCAAGCCGGTGTCGTAAAAGTACACCTTGGGCGTTTGCAGCACGGCGCGGGCAATGTTGTCGTGAAAAGGGCGCACCACAAAGACGATGTAGAGCGCTTCCAAGATGTCGAGGTATTTTTTGAGCGTGACGGGCGACACAGCCAAGTCGCGCCCAATGCTTGCCAGCGACAGGGGCGATCCCACGCGTGAGCGCAGCAGCTCGGCAAACAGGCGAATGGCGTTGACCTCTTGGATGCGGGAAAACTCCAGCACGTCGTTGCGCACGAGGCCGTCAAAGTATTGTCTGCGCCAGCGTTCAGCATGTTCGTTGTCGGTGGCTAGGCAGGGTTCAGGAAAGCCGCCGCGCTCTAGCAAATGTGTGAGCGCTGCATCGGGCGTGGCCCCGGTTTGTTCGCACCATTCACGCACCGATATCGGGTGCAGTCGCAGCCCAAAGAAGCGCCCAGCCAAAGATTCACCGCTTTGCCGAAAGGTGTCCATGCGGGCGCTGCCGGTCACCAGCAGTTGTTGGGCGGCGGGTCTGCCATCGACCACGCCTTTGAGCCAAGCTTTCCAGTCGGGCATTTTGTGGATTTCATCGAGCACCAGCAGTGCCGCCTGTGGGTTCCAGCGCTGGTGCAGGATGATGGCCCGGTCTGCGGGCACGTCGTAGTTAAGGTATTGCCCGCCTTGCTGGGCGATGAGCTGGCGGCTGAGCGTGGTTTTTCCGACCTGGCGCGGGCCAGTCAGGAACACCATTTTTTTAGCCAAGTCGGCCTGTACACGGTCATCGAGGTAGCGTTTCATGCGGTCATTTTACGACCAAACGAAATGACTATATTAAAAAGTCGCGGCTATATTAAAAAGCAATGTGGTTTAGTCGCTTTTTTGCTCGCACTCAATGCACTCCGAGATAACACCCCTCAGCCCGCTCCCCATCCACTTCATCACCTTCTTCGCTGCACAGCGCGGCAATCAAGGCAAGGTCGGTCACTTGGCCGGGTAGCAGCAGTTCTTCATGGGTCCAGCGCTTGACCAAGTGGCCATTGGCTACGCCGCCGGTGTGTGGGGCTTGGTAGGCGCGGCGGTGTTGCATGGTTAGCCGGCTGTTGGCGTTGGCAATAAAGCGGCTTTCGCCCAAGGCCCAAGGTTCAAAGTAGGCATTGGCAGCGGCATCCACTTGGCGGAAGTAGTTGCGTGCGCCTTCGGCGTTGAGCTTCTTGCGCACGGTGCGTGTGATGAGGCCTTGCAAGTGGTCGAGCGCTTCGTAGTCCATGTGGTCTAAGGCTCCGGGGCTCATGTCTTGCGAGGCCAGTGCGGCTGTGGCGGCCAGCTCGGCGGGCAGCACTTGCACCATGGCTTTGACCACATCGTGATGGGGCGCTACAGCGGTGGCCACGCCGCGTGTTTGCGGCTGGATGGGGCAGCGAATTTCCACAAAGCGCGGCTTGACGGGGCCCGTGCAGCCGTCGTGGTGGTAGTACTCGCCTTGGCTCAGACGTCCTTTGCTAGAGCGCCCGCGCACATCGCGGTAGGTGGGGTGTTGGGTATGCACATTCAGGCAGACCACCAAGCCAGTGGCATCGACAAGCTTGTAGAAGGCTTCGCGCCACTCGGGCAAGAGCAGCTTGTCGTGAAGGTAGTCGGTGGGTGCAGCCGATTTGTCTTCTACTTCGCCTTCAATCACCAAAACAAAGGGCTTAGGCCGGCGCACCCGCCAGCGGCAGTTGGCAAATTCCAGCACCGAACTGGCAGGGGCAAAGTGTGTGTCGGCGCTGGGCCCCGTAGGTTCGGACATGGTGAAGGTTGAGTTGTTGTCTGGCTCGAACAGCGAGCGCAAGGACCAGTTGCAATTTTAGGGCTTCGCGCTGACTGCTAGATTCAGTAGCGCCCTTGGCTTGCAAAGCTCGTACTCTCCAAGGAGCGCAGGGGCTTCGAAAAATATTTTTTAAAAAGATAGGCATGACACGTTTTTTCATGCATAATTCAACCTACCAACTGATAGGTATGCAATCAAACCAAGACGCCGCCATGACCACACGCACAGAACTTTCACCCTCGGCTCAGCGCATCGCAGATGCGGCGCAGACCTTGGTTCAAGAGGTGGGTTACAACGGGTTTTCGTTTGAACACATCGCCAAAGTGGTGGGCATGCGCAAAGCCAGCATTCACCATCACTTTGGCTCCAAAGCAGATTTGGGTGTGACTGTGGTTCAGCGCTACACACATCAGTTTGACGATGCGTTGCGACAAATTCTCACCTCGGTTAAGTCAGCGCCAAAACGGCTGCAAGCCTATGCGGATTTGTTCGAAACGACATTTGAAAACAACCAACATCTCTGCGTGTGTGGCATGTTAGGTGCGGAGTCGAATTCGCTTGACGCAGCGGTCAATGTGGAGGTGAAGCATTTTTTCCAGCTCAATTTGGCATGGTTGAACGATGTCATCCAAGAGGGCTTGTCGAGTGGGACTTTGCAGAGCCAGCATGGTGCCAAAGCACTCGCCCAAACCTTGCTCGCGCTGCTTGAAGGTGCGATGTTGGTCGGACGCAGCGTGACGTCGCCAATGGGGCCACGCCGCATGTGCGATGTGTTTCTTTCGAGTGTGATTCATTGAGTCGTTTTTTTAACTGCATTACCTACCTTTTAATAGGTAGGTAATGCACAAAGAGCAACGCCGGTTGAGAAAGTTCAACAGGGGAAGCGAGGCAAGGGTGCGAGAAATGGTTCACGCGCCTGTTTTTGGAAGTCAATCCGCACAGCGGGAGAAGGAGTTTTTATGAGCACAGGTAACAAACAAAAGCGCGTTTTATTGGTCATGTCGTCGGTGGACGAAATGGGCATCAGCGGCAAACACACCGGCACTTGGTTCACCGAGTTGGCCGCGCCTTATTACATCTTGACCGAGGCCGGCTACGAGGTGGTGCTGGCGTCACCCGACGGCGGCGAGGCCCCCATTGACTGGCTCAGCATGAAAGCACCGTTCACCACCGACTACACACATCGTTTCTTGAACGACCCCGTGGCATTGCACGCGGCCAAAGAAACACGCAAGTTGCGCAACATCAACTACAACACGTTCGATGCAGTGTTCATCCCCGGTGGTTACGGTTTGTTGTGGGACTTGGCCCATGACTCGCACCTGATCAAGTTGATCCAAGACTTCTACACTAGCAACCGCCCCATCGCGATGGTGTGTCATGCACCGGCCATCTTGCGTGATGTGAAGTTACCCAACGGTGAGTACCTGGTCAAAGGCGTGAATCTGACAGGCTTTAAGAACGACGAAGACACAGAAATTGAGTTGCTTCAGCATCTGCTGTTCTCGTTGGAAGACGAGCTCAAGGGCCGTGGCGCAAAGTACCAGAGTAAAGCCAATTGGGAAGCCAACGTGGTGGTCGATGGTCCTTTGATGACCGGTCAAAGCCCAGCCTCTGCGCCTCCGTTGGCAGAAGCATTGGCATTGCGTTTACAAGGTTGATGGTGTTGGCTTGGCCCGTTGGATGTGCGAATTTGCCGCGCACCCAGTGGGTCAAGCAGTGCAACCCGTCGTTGTGCAGGCGGTCGTTTGGCCGCGCATGCACCTTAGAAAGAGTGAAACATCATGCAAGAAAAAACGGTTTTGATTGCTGGCAGCAGCGATGGTTTGGGGCAGGCGCTTGAAGCCCGCTTTCGTACTGGCGGATACCACGTGGTGCCTGTCTCGCGACACGGTGAGGGCCATATTCATGTCGATTTGAGTGACACCCGCGCCACCGCCGCGTTGTTCAACAGCTTGGACCCCAACAAGCCACTGGCGGGCGTGATTCACAATGCCATGCAGTTTCACCGTGAGGCGTTTTTAGACACCGCACCTCAAGTGTTTGAACAGGTTTGGCGTTCGATGACCTTGACGGCAGTCAACGTCGCGCAACAAGCCATTCCCCGCTTGCAGGCGCAAGGGGGTGGAAGTCTGATCTTCAGCGGAGCCTCAGGCAGCGTACGCGCGGGGCCGCTTTTCTCAGCGTTCAGCAGCGCCAAGTTCGCCTTGCGCGGACTCACGCAGGCACTGGCACGTGAGCACAGTGCCGATGGCATCCATGTGGTTCACACCCTATTGGATGGCTTGATCTGGTCGGACAAAACACAGCAACGCTTCACGGGTGCCCAAGAGGCGCGCAGCATGTCTGTGACCGATTTGGCAGAAATTTACTGGCAACTTTTTCACCAACCGTCCAATGTCTGGACCCACGAACTCGATATTCGGCCCATGTCGGCCACCCTTTGAAAGGCGCATCTCATGTCTCATCCTGTCGTTGTCATTGGCGCTGGTCTCAGCGGCCTTTACGCCAGCTGGTTGCTTGAACAATCCGGTCACCGTGTTCTATTGATCGATGCGCGTGACCGCATGGGTGGTCGTGTTTTGAGTCACGCCCCCACGGCGTCAGCACACCGTGTGGATTTGGGCCCTTCTTGGTTTTGGCCCGACATGAACCCGCGTATGTCAAAGCTGCTGGCGCAACTCAAGTTGTCCGCGTTTGCACAACACAGCCAAGGGGCTGCGGTCGTGGAAGGGGCGGATGGCAAACTGTTCAAACACCAAAGCGCTTGGGAACAGGTGCCATCGTCTTACCGCATCGCGGGCGGCACGCAGGCCTTGGTCGAGGCCATTCATACCCAGTTCACCGACCAAGTGCACTTCAAAGCCAACACGCGTGTGCTGTCCATGAAGCTGCGCCCCCATGCCGTGGAGCTTGCGCTGGAAGACCCCAGTGGTCGCTGGACCCAACTGGGAGCACAGGTGATCGTGACCATCCCGCCCCGGCTGATGGCCCAAGACCTGGTGTTCGATCCTGCTTGGCCGCAGCGCATGTTGAAGGACATGCAAGA
>CANCGU010000104.1 GCA_947377705.1 Comamonadaceae bacterium | reverse complement strand
CCGGCCCCGGCGGCGAACACGAGCTGTACGGCACGCACAACCGCTTGTTCAAAGTGGCCTCACCCGCCAACCCCATGGCGTATGTCGAAATCATCGCCATCAACCCCAACGCGGTTCGTCCCAAACGCGCCTGCCCCACACGCTGGTACGACATGGACAACCCCGTTTTGCAAAAAGCGGTGGCCAAAGAGCCACGTTTGGTGCACTTCGTGGTGAACACCCCCGACATCCGAGTTGCCCGCATGGCCATTCGCATGCAAGGCATTGACCGTGGTCCTGCCATTCACGGCAACCGCCGCACCAACCGTGGCACGCTAAATTGGCAAATTTCGGTACGCGCCGATGGCCAACGCTTGTTTGATGGGTGTATGCCCAGCCTCATCCAGTGGGGCAAGCCCGAGGCCACCGATCCGCTACGCCTGCACCCACGCAACACCCTCACCCGCTCAGGCGTGACTTTGCAAAGCTTAGAGATCACGCACCCAAGCGCCGAGAAACTGAAAGCCGCTTTTGAGGCGATTGAGCTTAACCGCGTCAGCGTGACCGAAGGCGCAGCCAACCTCAAAGCCACACTGCAAACACCCAAAGGCGTTGTGGTGCTGGAGAGTCTTGGCCTTTGAGTGGCAGCTTCCAACGTCGCTGAGACATAAAAAAAGCCGCTTTGAAAAGCGGCTTTTTCATTGGTGTTTTAGCTATTTGTGCACTTGCACTTTTTCATAAGCCGCCCACAACTTGTGCTGCATCTCACAGCCCGCCATCATCAGCCCCGGCGCTGAGATGCCCATAAAGCGATCTGTCTGCATGATGAGTGCATGCGCTTGCTCAAATACCCCAGCGCCGTAAAGCTGGCGAATTGCGCCCACATAAGGCGCGGTGTCGCCACGGTCGGTGAGCAACACCAAGGTCTCGATACACGCATACACCGCACGGCGTTGCTGCGGGATTTGGTCAAAGTGGCGAATCCACTCACAGCCTTCCACGGTGGCGGCCTCATCACCGCAAGCCAAGGCCAACAAGGTCTTAAGTTCACCCACACGCAAGTCAGCCCAAAAGCTACCCGCATCTGCGGCCATGCCAACCAAGCCCGCCACGGGCCGCTCATCGGCCAAGTTAGATTCGTTCAACGACGCCAATAGGCCCGAGCACTCTTCGTTGTCGAGATCGGTCAAGTTGAGAATGGCCTCGCGCATGTCGTTGGCGATGCTGTTGTTCTCAAAGTCAAGGTCGTCCACGGGGTAAATCTCAGACATGCCTGGCACCAAGACGCGGCAGGCGTACACGCCTAGGTGCTCGAAGTCGGCAATGTAGATGTCAAAGCCATCGTCATGCATGCGTTTCACGCAATACGCATAGTCTTCAGCGGTGGTGTTGGCAAAGTTCCAATCCACAAACACATAGTCTGGAATTTGGCCCAAGAACTCCCAGTGAATCACGCCACTCGAATCCACAAAGTGAATCTCGATGTTGGGCGCACTGGCCGCTTCTTCTAAATCAAACGTGGGGGCTGAAAAACCGCCCAAGGTATCGAGAGCGCGGCCTTGCAGCAACTCGGTCAGGGCACGCTCTAGCGCCACCTCAAAACGAGGGTGCGCGCCAAAGCTGGCAAAGCAGCCTTGGTCTTCGGGGTGCAGCAAGGTCACGTTCATCACGGGGTACTTACCGCCCAACGAAGCGTCTTTCACCAAGATGCCAAAGCCAGCCGCGCGCAACGCTGCAATGCCTGCGGCGATGCGTGGGTAGCGGTTGATCACCGCCTCGGGCACATCGGGCAAACAAATGCCTTGGCTGATGATCTTGGCTTTCACATGGCGTTCAAAAATCTCAGACAGCGCTTGCGTGCGCGCCTCTGCCGCAGTGTTACCCGCGGACATGCCGTTGCTCACATACAAGTTGCCAATGATGTTGACGGGGATGTAGGTTGTCTCGCCATCGCGCTGGCGCACATACGGAATGGCACAAATGCCGCGCTCCACATTGCCCGAGTTGAAGTCCACCAAGTTGGCGCAATCGATGTTGCCCTCAGGGTTGTAGAACTTGTGCAGTTCGGCGTTGAGCAAGCCCTTGGGCCACGACCCATCGTCGGTCAAATCAAACCAACGCTCTTGCGGGTAATGCACAAACGAGGCATCGGCTGTGAGAGGCCCGAGGTAAAAATGCGTCCAAAAATAGTTGGTGGCCAAGCGTTCAAAGAACTCACCTAAGGCACTGGCCAAGCACGCCATGCGCGTGGCACCTTTGCCGTTGGCAAACAAGGCGGGGCAATCGCGGTCGCGGATGTGAACCGACCAAATGCCTTCTACCGGATTGAGCCAACTCTTTTCTTGGATGTGAAACCCCATCGCCTGCAACTTGGCCTGTAGGGTGTTGATGGTGGATTCGAGCGGCGCGTCTTTGCCGAGAATAAAACTTTGAGTGGGCACGATCAATCACTTATAAAAATAGCAGGGGCGCCCTGAAACTAGACCCATATTGTGGGGCCTGCACCGCCCCACCGTAGGCTGGGGTTTTCAGTCGTCTTTAGGCAAGGTCGCCAACAAAGCCATGCCCGCAGCCATCACGCCAGCAGTTAGCCACAGCGCACCTTTGAACGTGCCCGTGGTCTGCGCCATATAGCCCGCCACCACAGGAGCCAGCATTTGCGCTGTGCCATAGCTCAGCGTGAGCTTGGCCATCGCCTTGCCTGGGTTGTGAGGCGCTCTGCGGCCCACCAAAGCCAAAGTCATACTCACAATGCCAATGAAGGTTGCGCCATAGCCCACCGCCCCTGCCAGCGCAGCCCACAACGCACCCGACATGGCAGGCAACATGACCGACAGCGTTTGCAAACCAAACGCCAACAGCAAGGCGCGCTTGTCGCCCACACGGCGCGCCACCAAATCCCAAATGAACACGGCAGGCATCGCGGCCATGCCCACCATCGCCCAAGCCAACGGGCCTTGGCCTGCCAATGAAGGCTCGCGCTCCACAATGGCCACGGTGAACGTGGCACTGATGACAAAGCCCCAGCCTGCCGCAAAGTAACTGGTCAGCATGGTCCACGTCCAACGGCGTGAGCCCAAGCCACTCGCCACTGCGTCATGTGACGCCACCACCTGCGGTGGCACAGGGGGCCGCCACTTCCAAGCGGGCACAAAAAACACCAAGCCCAACGCCGCAAACGCCAACCATTGGTCAGACCATGTGGGCCAGAGCTGCGACAAACCCCACGCACCCAATGCCGACACCACAATGCCCAATCCCAAGCCAATGAAATACAAACCCAGCTCGGGCCGCCGCCCCTGCCGCATGAGCCAGCCCAAAACCAAGCCAGAGCCCAGCAACATGCCCGTGGCACCGCACAAGCCGCCGATGTAGCGAAACAAGGCCCAAGCGGGCATCCAAGTGGTGAGTGCCATCGCGGCTACCGTAAGCAACGCCATCCACAAGCCAGCGCTGTAGAGCCAATGCCGCCAACGCACATCGTCAATCCACGTGGCCGCCAAGGCACCGCTCATGTAGCCCGCGTAGTTGATCGCGGCCAAGCCGCCGGCAGCAGCGTCGGTCAATCCTGTTTGCGTTTGAAGGCTTGGCAACAGCGGCGTGTAGGCAAAACGCGCCAAGCCGATGGTCAGCACCAAACCGCAAATGCCGCCTGTGAGAACTTGCCAAGGATGTAGGTGTTGTTGCGACATGAGTGAGCGAAGTATGCCGCGCGTCTGGGCGCTCAATCCCCAAAAACTGTCACGCTTGTGCGTGAAGCATCAAGCCAAGACAAAGCCTCAGCCGAGTGCGCCGTTCGGTTTTTCAAACCCCGCATCAACCCAAGCCTGTGCCGTATTGCGGTTGAGCTTGAAGCCTGCCTCCACCCGCACCTCAGCAAGCGTGTCGCCCCCCTCGTCTTGGGCAGTCAGCGTGGCGTAGGGGTTGTCATCATCGGGCACGATGTCTAAGAGCACGGTCACGCGCCCATCACGGCCGTTGACGGTAACCGACTGGTGCAAGGTGGCATGCAACTGCTGCTCACTGCGGCGCACAAACTCTGAGGCGGTTTTCACCAAGGTGATGAAGGCGGTGCCGTCGAGTGGCTTAGGGTTCTTTTTGTCGCGGCCCATGGTCCAAGGACCGATCAGCGCGGCTTCGGATTCGCCGTCTTTGAACATCGCCACCGCCCAACCGTCGTCATCGTCGTTTTTGATGACCTTCGCCGTCCACGTTTCGTTTTGCCACAAGCGTGGCTCTTGGATGAAGGGGGTGTCTAGGGTATCGTCAGTCATGCTTTTTTTGGCATGGCGTCGAACCATGCGTTGATGTCTTTGGGGCTGGTCAAGGTGCGCACATGCATGTAGGCAGCCTCAGCCTCGGGGTAGTGCTTGCGCAAAAAATTCAGCCATTGCTTCAAGCGCCCTGCTTGGTGACGCTCGCTCACATGGCCCGACACGATGTGCCAAAACGTGTGCAGGTGCGGCGGCAGGTCTTGCCAGCGAACCTCGGGTGCGGGTGCGGGTGCGGGTGCGGGTGCGGGTGCGGGTGCGGGTGCGGGTGCGGGTAAACCTTGCGTGGCAGCGTCATGGGCTTGGATGGCCCAACCTAAGCCCGGGTTGGTGACGATGCCGCGACCCAACATCAAGTCAAAGCAGCCTGACTCGGCACGGGCGTTCAGCGCATCTTGCACATTCCAAATTTCGCCATTCGCCACCAGCGGGGTTTTGACCTTGGCTTTGATGTCGGCAATGCGGTGCCAATACGCAGGCGGGCGATACGCATCGGCCTTGGTGCGGGCGTGGACCACGATCTCACTCGCACCACCCGCCTCTAGCGCCAAAGCACATTCTTCCGCCGTGCTGTCGTCGTTAAACCCCAAACGCATCTTGGCCGACACCACTTGGTGGGCAGGCACAGCAGCACGCACGGCGCGCACAATTTGGTACATCACCTCGGGGTCTTGCAGCAACACCGAGCCGCCGCCGTGTCGGTTGACTTGCTTGGCGGGGCAGCCAAAGTTCAGGTCCACCCCATCACAGCCCATGCCCGCCACGCGTGCGGCGTTGTCGGCTAAACATTGGGGGTCAGACCCCAACAGCTGTGGCCGCACAGGCACGCCCGCAAAAGTTCGGCCACCGTTGGCCAACTCGGGCACGATGCGCAAAAACGTGCGTTCGGGCAGCAAGGTGTTGGTGACGCGGATGAACTCGGACACGCAGCGGTCCACCCCACCAATGCGGGTCAGCACGTCGCGCAGCACAAAGTCGAGCAAGCCCTCCATGGGGGCAAGAATGAGCATGGGGTTGGGGGTTTGAAATAGAAGGCTGCAAGCAGCGAAGGCACTACTCTACCTAAGTCTCATCGAGGTGCGGTTTTACTGGGACAATAGCAGTCTTTACTGATTTCTGAATTCCCTCGCCATGTCCGACCTGACAACCGTTGAAGTCCGTCCCGCCACGATGCGCGATGCCACCAAAATTGCTGAGCTGTATGCCACAACAGCCAAAGAAGCCTTTAAAACCATGCAAACCGGCAGCAACGTGCTGCCCGTCCCCGAAGAGAAAAACACCACGTACTGGCGCGAAGCCATCGAATTTGCCGAGCCCCAAGTGCAGGTGGCCGTGGACGGCAGCCAAATCGTGGGCTTTGTGGGCTACGACCGCTCACGCGACAAAGGCACGCCCAACACCCTGGGCGAAATTTGGGACATTTATGTCGATGCGGCCTACTGGGGTCAAGGCGTGGGCCTGGCCTTGTGGGACGCGGCTCGCGAAGGTCTGCAAGAAGAAGGCTGCACCCATGTGTCCATCTGGGTGCCGATTGCCAATGACCGCGCCATGCGCTTTCATGAATTAGCGGGTTTCAAACGTGAAATGTCGAGTGCCAAAACTGTGCCCATGGGCCCTGTCAAGGTAGAAGAAATTCGCCTGAAGCAAGCACTTTAATTTTGCAAGCGCTGTGATTTTTAAAAGAGCTGAACGTGTCTGAACACTACGCCGCCCTTGGGCTGAAAAGCGATGCGACGCTGGCAGACATCAAACGCGCGTTCCGCCAAAAAGCCTCACAGTTTCACCCTGACCGCAACACAGCCGAAGACGCGCCTGCGCGTTTTCGCGAAGTGCAAGAGGCCTACGACGTGCTGTCAAACGAGGACAAACGCAAGGCCTACGACGACAACCGTCGCCGTAATTTGCTGGATGACCCCGCACAAACAGCGCGCGAAATTTGGACCGCCTACTTTCAGCAAGTGCTGCACCGTTCGTAAACCACGCGCCCGAGATACCCATGAGCATTTCCCCATTTTTCCAAGAGCTGCGCTCGGCCTACCAAGCCGAGTTGGACGACCTCAACTCTGACTCTGAAGGCCACTACATCCTCGACAAGCGCTTGGCTGAAAAGCGCAAAGAGTTGGACTTTTTGCTGCAAATGCTCGATCTCAACCCTGAGATGGTGGCCGTGGTGCTACACCAAGCCTTTGAGTTCACCGAGCCCGAGTTGATGGACCATTTCCTCACACTGGACGCTGACGATTTACTGAGCTGGGATGCTTTGTCTGAAGGCGTTCGCATCGCCTCTTGGGCGCAACCCATGGTCGACAAAATCTTGGCCGAACCTGTGGGCGCTTGGTTCATGAGCGTCGCTGCTGCACTCGAATACATGCATGGCACCCCGATGCGCGGGGCCGCCAAGTCAAGCGATGCAGACGCCGACGAGGACTTGGAAAACGTTGAACGCGGCGATCAGCCGGAACAAGACGAAGAGCGCGAAGCCCGTGAACGCGAAGAAGCCGGCAACGCGTGGATGGTCGAACAAGGTTTCGACAGCAAAGAATAAGGAAAAGTCATGACCGACAAAGCCAATGCCCTCACCCTCATTGCCAAAACGCAAAGCCTCATCGCCGCAGGCGACATCACGGGCGCAGAAGCAGCGCTGGTCGAATTGGCCGATGCCGAGGGCGATCAAGCTCTGATGGTGGTGCTGGACCAACTGCCTCCCAAAGATATCTTGGCCGTCATCCGTGAGTACGACACGTCCAAAGAATCGGTCATCAACCTGTTGGTCACGCCCGAGCAATTTGCGCGTGCTGTGGTGATTGAAAAACAATACAAAGACCTCACCCGCACTCACCTGCGCGGCATGATGAATTCCATCATCTTCCGTGACGATGCGGACCCCATTGAGTTCCTCACTGCCATTGGCGATTTAGAAGGCGGCGCCGAAGCGCTGGCCGACTACTTCAGCGAAAAGTGGAGCCGCATCGAGGCCTTTGCACGCACCGGCACCTTTGACACCATGGAAGACGACGGCGACATGCTGTCGGAAAGCGCCCTGCTTGGCTCGGCCTATGTGAAGCCTCGCGTCGAAGAAGACGAAGTGGCCGACCAAGACTGGATGCAACTCGCTTGGATCTTGCGCCACAAAATTCCAGACCTCTTTATTGAGATGCTGCTGGTGCTGCGCGCCAAAGCACGCGCCCACGACGCCGGTTTATCTGAAGACGAGGACGAAGACGACGATGGCAAAGTCGAGACCAGCGCCACCGACCGCGGACAAGCCACACCTGCCGCGCGCGAGTCTGACGAAGAATCAGCGATCTAAGCTTAGTGACCGTGACGCAATCTGTTGTTGCCCTTTTTGACGACCGCCCTTTCTTTGAAAAGGCGTTGGCCTTCGGCGTGCAACATGGCGTGCTGGACCCCACCAAGCTAGACGCCATTCAAACCGATGCGCCCAAAGGCATGGTGCAAATTGCGCGTTACTTTGGCAGCGAGTTCTTGCGTCCCGAACTGGAAAAAGCCAAGGACCGCATCGTCAACCTGGTGAGCCTCACACTGGAAATTCAAAGCGGTGGCGACTTGCGAAAAGCCGCTGAACAGCTGCGCGAGCATTCGTTCATGTCACGCTCCAAAGCCGCATCTGACATGCTCAAAGCCCTCATCGTCATGCCCCAAAACACGCACTTTGGCATGAACGAGCACGGTGGCTTTAGTGACAAACACATCCCGCAATTGGCCAAATGGTCGCTGTGCAGTTTGGCCGATTACCAAGCCGAGCTGGCCAAGCGCCAACAAGTGGCCCACGTCATCGACGCCGCCATTTGGATGGCCGACCAACTCGGCCTGCATGCGGACGATTTAGAAGAAGCGGGTTGCGATGCCGAAGCCGTCATTCGCACGGCGCTATTGGCGGCGGCCACCCGACACAAAGACATGCCAGACTGGGTGGCTTTCCAAAAAATCATCGCCACGCTGCGCAAACCGAGCGCGACCAAGAGCATCAATTTGGTTGTGCCCAAAAACTTGCCTGCTGAATTCAAACCTGCCGTCGAGCAAGTGCGACAAAGCGTGGAGGCCGACTTGCCCAAAATTCTGGATGCCAAGCTGACGCCGCAGAAGCTGTTCAACCAAACGCCCGCCTCCTCCATGCCCATTCTTCTGGGCCGCTACTTTTGGGTGGAAGACGGCCTGGCCGAGGTCGATCACTTTGACCGCCAAACCTCTGCAGCGTGGACCAAAGCCACAGGCGGCCACAGCGACGACAGCTCGTTGCTCACGCTCTTTTTGTGCATCGCCGCAGGCAGCACTGGCAAAACACTGCTCACCGAAAAAACGGCAGCCACGCTGATTCGCAAAATGCGCAAATCAGGTCTTCAGCCTGAGCTGGCAACCGCCTTCATCCAAACCCATGCCCCCGTCGAACACCAAAACGATTACCTCGCGGTGTGGGAAACCTTCATTGACGAGTCGCTGGCCACACTGGAAAGCGACCACGATGACAAGCTGCACGACGCATTGGCACTGCTGCGCCGTGAGTGCAATGTGGCGGACTAAAACGACCTTCGCTTTGCCAGCCTACTTACCCCATGCGGTTGCTCGCCTACGCGACGCACGTCTAGCCCGCAGCGTCAAACCTTTTCTAGCCCGTGGTGGCCCCAAAGGTGAGCGATGCACCGGCTGCCGCTTAGTCCCCACCCATTGCCTGTGCGCCCTGCGCCCCAACGTACCCACAAGCGCAGGCATGTGTTTGCTCATGGCTGACATCGAGCCGCTCAAGCCCAGCAACACCGGCTGGCTGATTGCCGATGTGGTGGCCGA